>VAUM01000103.1 GCA_005774595.1 Actinomycetota bacterium | reverse complement strand
GCACGCCCGCGATCGTCGTCGTGGGCGCGCCGGAATCGAGCCGCACGTACGCCGTGTGGACGGCCTCGAGATTGCCGAGCGCATCCACCGAGCGGTACTCGAGCGTCGTGGTGCCCTCGGCGGAGACCGCGACCGGGACCGTGTACGTCGTCCAGGAGCCGCCGTTCAGGCGGTACCTGATCCCCGCGACGGACGTGTACGCATCGGTGGCCGCGAGCGAGAACGTGACCGACGGCGTCGCCCAGCCGCTCGGGACGCCCGAGGCGGCGCTCACGGGCGCGGACTTGTCGAGGTAGACCGTCGCGGTCTTGGTCGCCTCCGTGCGACCGGCCACGTCGACCGCGGCGTACGAGATCGTGGTGGTGCCCTCCGCGGTGACGAGGAACGCGCTGGTGAATGTGGTGTCCGCCCCTGCGCCGAGGCGGTACCGGACGCCCGCCACGCCGCTGCCGGAATCCGTCGCGCTCAAGTAGACGAGGACGTCGGACGCGGTCCAGGTCGCCGGGAGCGCGTTGATGGCCGTGACCGGGTCGGTCTTGTCGATGCGGACCGTGGCGGTCTGGGTGGCCTCGGCGTTGCCGGCCGTGTCGATCGCGCGGTAGGAGACCGTCGTCGTGCCCTCGGCGCTCACGGTCACCGTCGTCGTGTAGGTGGTCTCCGCCCCGGCGCCGAGGCGGTAGCGGATCGCGGCCACGCCGCTGCCCGCGTCGGCCGCACTCAGCGTGAACGTGACGTCGCCCGACGCCCACGCGCTGCCCGCGTACGCGATCGCGCTCGCCGGCGCCGCGGTGTCGAGCGTGATGGCGTCCGACAGCGTGGTCACGTGGCTCACCGCGTCGCGGTACTCGACCGTGACCGTCTTCACGCCGTCGCCCGCCGGCACGACCGCGGGTGTCGTCGCGGCGTACGCCGTCCAGGCGCCGAAGCCGGTCCCCGCGTCGACGCGCATCTCGAGCGGCGTCAGGTCCGTCACGGCCGAGTCGACGGTCACCGCCCGCGTGGTCGTGTACGCGGCGCCGCCCGACACGGCCATCGTGCCGGCCGGCGCGGCCGTGTCCAGCACGATCGTGTCGATGAGCGTCGTCACCGTGCCCGCCGCGCTCCGGTACTGCGCTCGGACCGTCTTGACGCCGTCACCCGAGGGTAGCGAGGTGGAGATCGCCGAAGCGTAGGCGAACCAGCCGCCGTAGAGCCCGCTGCCCGGGTCGACGCGCATGTCGCTCGCGCCGGTGACCGAGGAGTCCACCGAGACCGACGTCGTCGCGGTGTACGCGGCGCCGCCCGCCACGGCCATGGTGCCGAAGGGCGTGACCGTGTCCAGCACGATCGTGTCGGTCAGCGTGGTCGTGTTGCCGGCCAGGTCGCGGTAGGCCGCCGTCAGCGTCTTCGTGCCGTCGCCGGACGGCAGGCGCGTGCTGAGCGTCGACGCGTACGGCAGCCACGCGCTCAGGCCGTTGCCGACGTCGTAGCGCATGACGAGCGAGGTCAGGTCCGTGACCGAGGAGTCCACCGAGACGGTGACCGTGCCCACCGTCGCGTCGCCGTCGCACAGCGCGGCCGTGCCGGCCGGGGCCGTCTTGTCGACGCGCACGGTCGCGGTGCGCGTCTCCTCGGCGTTGCCCGCCCGGTCGAGCGAGCGGTACGCGACGGTGTTGGCGCCGTCGGCCGAGACCGCGAACGGCACGGTGTAGGTGACACCAGCGGCGCCGTTCACGGAGTAGCGGGTCGACGTCACGCCCGAGAAGTCGTCCGAAGGCGTGAGTGTCAGCGTGACCGGGACGGACGACCAGCCGACGGGCGCGTCGTCGGACGTGACCGGCGGCGTCGTGTCGGGCACGAGCACGCCGATGACGTCGATCGCGTCGAGCGAGACGCGGTAGCTCGTCGATGCGGCGTTCTTGGTGCCGGTGTACTCGATCGCGATGGTGTGCGCGCCTTCCGCCAGCGCCGGCGAGACCCACAGGGTCTGCTGGCGGGAGAAGACGGCCGCGTAGCAGTCCGTGGTCACGGCGCTGCCGTCGACGGTGATGCGCATGATGCCGTAGTTGGTGCCCCTCGCCCCGATGACCACGACACCGGTGCCGGTGAAGCGCGCGAACACGCTGCTCGTCGTGTCGGTGTAGTTCATGTAGCCCGACGAGTAGCCGGCGTTGTAGGCCGCCTGCGTCCAGGTGCCGGTCTCGTACAGCGCCGTGGCGGTCTCCTCGTAGCGGTGCAGCATCGGCACGACGAGCGAGTGCGGCGCTTCCGCGTTGCCCACGTTGTCGACCGAGTAGTACTCGAGCGTGTGGCTGTCGGGGAACGGCACGGGTGCGGCCGTCCCGGTCGTCCACGAGCCGCCGTCGAGCCGCCAGTGCGTCGACGCGACGCCGGAGTAGGTGTCCGTGGCGCTGATGGTGATGGTGGTGTCGGCGGTGTAGTAGCCGGTCGCGTCGGTGGTGCTCGAAGGCGGCGTCGAGTCGACGCGGACCGCCACCGACTTCGTGGCCTCGGCGTTGCCCACGTTGTCCACCGACCAGTAGGTCACGGTCGTCGTGCCCTTGGCAGTGACCGAGAACGGCAGCGTGTAGAGCGTCACCGGGCCGGCGCCGGCCTGGTAGTAGGTGCCCGCGAGCCCCGAGAGCGCGTCGGCGGCGTACAGCGTCACCGAGGCGGAGCCTGCCTGCCAGCCGACGTCGGCGAATGCGCCCGAGACCGGCGCGTGCGCGTCGACGTAAACGGTGGCGGTCTTCGTGGCCTCGGTGTTGCCGGCCGCGTCGACCGACCAGTACGAGACCGTGACCGTGCCCTCGTCGGTGACCGCGAACGGGGCTGTGTAGGTCGCGACCGCGCCGGAGCCGACGCGGTAGCGGGTGGCCGCCACGCCGGAGTGCGCGTCGCTGGCCGTCAGGGTCACGGTGGCCGAGCCGGCCTGCCAGCCGGCCGGAGCGGTGTGCGAGCTTGCCGGCGCGGTCTTGTCGATGCGCACGGTGGCGGTCTGGGTGGCCTCGACGTTGCCGGCCGTGTCGGCGCTGTAGAACTGCAGGGTGGTCGTGCCCTCGGCCGAGACCGCGAACGGCGCGGTGTAGGTGGTCACGGGACCGGCGCCGATCCGGTAGCGCGTCCACGCCACGCCCGAGTACGAGTCGGTGCGCGTCAGCGTCACGGTCACGGTCGCACCGCTCCAGCTCGCGGGCGCGTCCGATGTGGTGAGCGGGGCGGCCGTGTCCAGGCGGATGGTGTCGGACAGCGTCAGCGTGTTGCCGGCCGCGTCGGCGTACTCGGCCGTGACGGTCTTCGTGCCGTCGCCGCTCGGGAGCACGCACGGGGTGGTGGCCGCGTACGCGGTCCAGGCGCCGAAGCCGCCGCCGGCGTCGACGCGCATCTGCGTCGCGCCGGTCACGGCCGAGTCGACCGACACCGTGCGCGTGCTCGTGTACGCCGCGCCGCCGGCGATCGACATCGTGCCGCTCGGAGCGGTCGTGTCCAGCACGATCGTGTCGGTCAGCGTGGTCGTGTTGCCGGCCAGGTCGCGGTAGGCCGCCGTCAGCGTCTTCGTGCCGTCGCCGGACGGCAGGCGCGTGCTGAGCGTCGACGCGTACGGCAGCCACGCGCTCAGGCCGTTGCCGACGTCGTAGCGCATGACGAGCGAGGTCAGGTCCGTGACCGAGGAGTCCACCGAGACGGTGACCGTGCCCACCGTCGCGTCGCCGTCGCACAGCGCGGCCGTGCCGGCCGGGGCCGTCTTGTCGACGCGCACGGTCGCGGTGCGCGTCTCCTCGGCGTTGCCCGCCCGGTCGAGCGAGCGGTACGCGACGGTGTTGGCGCCGTCGGCCGAGACCGCGAACGGCACGGTGTAGGTGACACCAGCGGCGCCGTTCACGGAGTAGCGGGTCGACGTCACGCCCGAGAAGTCGTCCGAAGGCGTGAGTGTCAGCGTGACCGGGACGGACGACCAGCCGACGGGCGCGTCGTCGGACGTGACCGGCGGCGTCGTGTCGGGCACGAGCACGCCGATGACGTCGATCGCGTCGAGCGAGACGCGGTAGCTCGTCGATGCGGCGTTCTTGGTGCCGGTGTACTCGATCGCGATGGTGTGCGCGCCTTCCGCCAGCGCCGGCGAGACCCACAGGGTCTGCTGGCGGGAGAAGACGGCCGCGTAGCAGTCCGTGGTCACGGCGCTGCCGTCGACGGTGATGCGCATGATGCCGTAGTTGGTGCCCCTCGCCCCGATGACCACGACACCGGTGCCGGTGAAGCGCGCGAACACGCTGCTCGTCGTGTCGGTGTAGTTCATGTAGCCCGACGAGTAGCCGGCGTTGTAGGCCGCCTGCGTCCAGGTGCCGGTCTCGTACAGCGCCGTGGCGGTCTCCTCGTAGCGGTGCAGCATCGGCACGACGAGCGAGTGCGGCGCTTCCGCGTTGCCCACGTTGTCGACCGAGTAGTACTCGAGCGTGTGGCTGTCGGGGAACGGCACGGGTGCGGCCGTCCCGGTCGTCCACGAGCCGCCGTCGAGCCGCCAGTGCGTCGACGCGACGCCGGAGTAGGTGTCCGTGGCGCTGATGGTGATGGTGGTGTCGGCGGTGTAGTAGCCGGTCGCGTCGGTGGTGCTCGAAGGCGGCGTCGAGTCGACGCGGACCGCCACCGACTTCGTGGCCTCGGCGTTGCCCACGTTGTCCACCGACCAGTAGGTCACGGTCGTCGTGCCCTTGGCAGTGACCGAGAACGGCAGCGTGTAGAGCGTCACCGGGCCGGCGCCGGCCTGGTAGTAGGTGCCCGCGAGCCCCGAGAGCGCGTCGGCGGCGTACAGCGTCACCGAGGCGGAGCCTGCCTGCCAGCCGACGTCGGCGAATGCGCCCGAGACCGGCGCGTGCGCGTCGACGTAAACGGTGGCGGTCTTCGTGGCCTCGGTGTTGCCGGCCGCGTCGACCGACCAGTACGAGACCGTGACCGTGCCCTCGTCGGTGACCGCGAACGGGGCTGTGTAGGTCGCGACCGCGCCGGAGCCGACGCGGTAGCGGGTGGCCGCCACGCCGGAGTGCGCGTCGCTGGCCGTCAGGGTCACGGTGGCCGAGCCGGCCTGCCAGCCGGCCGGAGCGGTGTGCGAGCTTGCCGGCGCGGTCTTGTCGATGCGCACGGTGGCGGTCTGGGTGGCCTCGACGTTGCCGGCCGTGTCGGCGCTGTAGAACTGCAGGGTGGTCGTGCCCTCGGCCGAGACCGCGAACGGCGCGGTGTAGGTGGTCACGGGACCGGCGCCGATCCGGTAGCGCGTCCACGCCACGCCCGAGTACGAGTCGGTGCGCGTCAGCGTCACGGTCACGGTCGCACCGCTCCAGCTCGCGGGCGCGTCCGATGTGGTGAGCGGGGCGGCCGTGTCCAGGCGGATGGTGTCGGACAGCGTCAGCGTGTTGCCGGCCGCGTCGGCGTACTCGGCCGTGACGGTCTTCGTGCCGTCGCCGCTCGGGAGCACGCACGGGGTGGTGGCCGCGTACGCGGTCCAGGCGCCGAAGCCGCCGCCGGCGTCGACGCGCATCTGCGTCGCGCCGGTCACGGCCGAGTCGACCGACACCGTGCGCGTGCTCGTGTACGCCGCGCCGCCGGCGATCGACATCGTGCCGCTCGGAGCGGTCGTGTCCAGCACGATCGTGTCGGTCAGCGTGGTGACGAGGGACGCCGCGCTGCGGTACTCGGCGCGCACGGTCTTGGTGCCGTCTCCGCTCGGCAGCTGGGTGGTCACCTGCGCCGCGTAGGCGAACCAGCCACCGAACGCGCCGGTGCCCGGATCGACGCGCATGTCGGCAGCGCCGGTCACGGTGGAGTCGACGGTCACGGTGCGCGTGCCGGTCACGGCCGCGCCGCCCGAGACCGCCATCGTGCCGCTCGGCGCCGTGGCGTCGAGCCGGATCGTGTCGGTGAGCGTGATCGTGTTGCCCGCGGCGTCGCGGTACTGGACGTTCACGGTCTTGGTGCCGTCGCCGCTCGGCAGCGCGGTCGTCACGAACGAGGCGTACGGGAACCAGCCGCCGAACGTGCCGGTGCCCGGATCGACGCGCATCTCGAGCGTCGTCGCGTCGGTCACGGTCGAGTCGAGCGACACCGTGACCGTGCTGGTGTAGGCCGCCCCGCCGGCGATCGTGAACGTGC
>VAUM01000102.1 GCA_005774595.1 Actinomycetota bacterium | reverse complement strand
CCGCCTCGACGACGAGCAGTGCGGCGGAGAGCCCCGCGATGATGCGGTTCCTCGGCACGAAGGCGCGCCGGTGCGCCGGGCTGCCCCAAGGCATCTCCGACACGACGGCCCCGGTCCTTCGGATGCGCGCGAGCGTGTTCGCGGCCGACGAGGGGTAGTCCACGTCGGCGCCGCAGCCGAGCACCGCGACCGTGATCCCGTCCGCGTCGAGTGCCGCTCGGTGCGCCTCGAGGTCGCAGCCGATGGCTGCCCCGGACACGACCACGATGCCTGCCGCCGCGGCCCAGCCGGCGAACTCGCGGGCGCAGTGGATCCCGTAGGGCGTCGCGCGGCGCGCCCCCACGACCCCGAGCCCCGGCTCGAGCGCGGTGGGGTCGCCGATGCCATAGAGCCGGCGCGGCGGGCAGTTCAGATGCAGGAGCTGCTCGGGGTACCCTCCCTCCCCGAGAGCGAGTTCCCAGCGCTGCGGTCCGCTCACCGGTCCACCATCCGATACGACACGGCGTCGCGCACGTGCAGCGGTGACACGCGGGCTGCCCCCTCGAGGTCCGCGATCGTCCGTGCGACCCGGAGCGCACGCGTGATCCCGCGACCGGACAGGTCGTACGCCGACGCAGAGACCTCCAGCTGACGGCGGGCCTGTAGGGTCAGCTCGCACGACGCAAGCAGCGCGGCGCCGGACAGGCGCGCGGCCTCACCACCTCGAGCCGCGGCGCGCTCACGCGCGGCCAGCACGCGCTCGCGCACCGCCGCTGTCGTCTCTGCCGTGTCGTCGGACAGCAACGCACCCGCGGCGGGACGCTCCACGCGCACGCACAGGTCGATCCGGTCGAGGAGCGGACCGCCGATCCTCCCGCGATAGCGCTCGACGTCGCCGGCGCGGCACGTGCAGCGACGCACGTCGTCGCCGAAGAAGCCGCACGGGCACGGGTTCATCGCGGCGACCAGGTTGAAGCGAGCTGGATACCGGATCTTCCCTTCGGCGCGTACCAGCGTGAGGTATCCGTCCTCGAGCGGCTGCCGAAGCGCCTGCAGCGCGGCAGGACCGAACTCGGGCAGCTCGTCGAGGAAGAGCACCCCGTGATGTGCGAGCGAGGCCTCGCCCGGCCGCGGCGGCGAGCCGCCTCCGACGAGGCCGGCGACGCTCGCGGTGTGGTGCGGTCCGCGGAACGGGCGGACGCCGGCGAGCGCGGGGCCCTCATCCAATCCCGCGACCGAGTGGACGACGGCGGTCTCGAGTCGCTCGGCGTCCGTGAGCGGCGGCAGGATCCCGGGGAGCCTGCGTGCGAGCATGGTCTTTCCCGCACCCGGCGGGCCGATGAACAGCACGTTGTGGCCACCGGCGGCCGCAATCTCGAGCGTGCGCTTGGCGTGGCACTGCCCCCGGACGTCGGCCAGGTCAGGCCCTTCGTCCGTGCCGGCGGTCAGCGTGGTGGCGATAGGCAGCGCGGCCGCGTCCGGATGGCGCAGCTCGGTGAGGCGCCGCAGCGGGCGATGGGACAGCCCCGGCACGCCGTCCCAAGGCCCGTGGCGGCCGCCGGCGGCGAGCAGCCGCGCGCCGGCACGGGAGGCCGCGAGGCCGAAGGCGATCATGCCCGGGACCGCCCTGACCGTTCCGTCGAGCGCGAGTTCGCCCACCGCCATCGCACCGTCCGCCGAGGCCGAGGGCACCTGCCTCGTCGCGATGAGGATCGCCAGTGCCACCGGGAGGTCGAAGCCGGTTCCGTGCTTGCGCAGCGGCGCCGGGGCGAGGTTCACCGTCACGCGCGCGTTGGGGAACTCGAAGCCGCATGCGCGGACCGCCGAGCGCACGCGGTCGCGCGCCTCCATGACCGCGGTGTCGCCGAGGCCGACGACCGTGAACCCGGGCAGCCCCGAGGAGACGTCGGCCTGCACCTCCACCGGCACGGCCTCGACGCCCACGATGGTGGCGGTCATGACGGCGGCCTGCATCAGGAGCCGACCTCGAAAGCGGCCCGGTGGTGCCGGAGCAACGCACGCTCCGGGCCGAGCACGAACAGCGTGACGACGTCGAAGCGCACAGCGGGCGGCTGCTCGGCCAGTGTGGCGAGATACCCCGCCGCCACCCGTGCGATGCGGCGCCGTTTGGTCGGTGTGACGGCCTCCTCGGGACTGCCCTTGGCAACCGTGCGGCGCGTCTTCACCTCGATCAGCACGAGCGTGGCGCCGTCGGTCCCGATGACGTCGATCTCCCCGGCACGGCAACGCCAGTTGCGTTCGAGCACGCGGATCCCCGAGCGCTCGAGGTACGCGACGGCCGCGTCCTCACCCCTCCTGCCGACGTCGTTCCGTTCGGATGCGTGGGTCTCGGTCATGCCGCATCCCCCCTCTCCCTTGAGAGCGAGGATGACGACGCGGTGTGAGCGGACACCAAACAGGAACCAACCGTGCAGGTCAGACCGGCAGGATCGCGGATCAGCGAGGCGAGAAGGGCGTCACCAGAGCTTCGGTTCGATGACGTTGCGCAGGAAGCTGCGCCGGTGGACCGGGCACGGGCCCTGTTCGGCGACGCGGGCGAGATGCTCAGGCGTGCCGTAGCCCTTGTTGACGGCGAAGTCCCAGCCCGGGTGTCGCTCGCCGAGGCGCGCCATGAGATCGTCGCGGGCGACCTTCGCGACGATCGACGCCGCTGCGACGCAGGCGACCTTGGAGTCACCCTTGACGACCGCGGTCTCGGAGGCGTGCGCGCCGATCGGAAGGCCGTCGACGATGACGTGATCCGCCGCTACCTCGAGCGCGGCGAGCGCCTCCTGCATGGCCTGACGGGTGGCGCGTGCGATCCCGATGGCGTCGACGGCCTCGTGCGAGACGTGCGCCACCGCCCACGCACGGCACCCGTCGCGCAGGAGTGCGGCCATCTGCGACCTGCGCGCCGGCGTGAGCCGCTTCGAGTCGTTGAGCCCGGCCGGCAGCGGGGCGTCGCCGAGCACGACTGCTGCGGCCGTGACCGGTCCGGCGAGCGCGCCGCGGCCGACCTCGTCCACGCCCGCCACCACGAGGGTGCCACCCGCAGACAGCGACCGCTCCAGCTTGAGCAGGCCATCGAGGCGCTCGCCTTCGGCACGCGCTGCCGCACGCCGGCGACACGCGGCATCGGCAAGAGCACGAACGCCCGCCCGGTCGTCGCCGGACAGGCGTTCGATGAGTGCGTCGAGCTCTCCGGGAGCACAGGCCGCGAGAAGCTCGCGGCACTCGGCTACCGTCGGGCGGGCCATGCCCTAGTAGGCCTGCTCCTTGAGGCGGGCGGCCTTGCCCACCTTGTCACGCAGGAAGTACAGCTTGCTGCGGCGGACCTTGCCGCGGCCGGTGATCTCGATCTTCTCGATCTTGGGCGACCACACCGGGAAGGTGCGCTCGACGCCGACGGCGAAGCTGACCTTGCGCACGGTGAACGTCTCGCGGTTGCCCGCGCCGTGGCGGCGGATCACGACGCCCTGGAAGACCTGGGTGCGCTCGCGGTTGCCCTCGATGATCTTGTAGTGGACCTTGACCGTGTCGCCCACCTGGAACGCCGGGAGGTCGTCACGGGTCATCTGCTGCGCCTCGATCTGGCGGATCTTGTCCATGGGTGCTACCTCTGCCTCGATGCTGTCTGTTCGCGCGACGTCATGCGGCACGGCCGCCGACGGCACGAGTGGGTAGTATAGCGAGGCTCGTGGTACGAGGCAACGCGTCCGCGCGAGCCGCGTCCCACCCGCGTCCCGCGAGCCTTCCTAGCCCTTCCTAGCGCAGGGCGCCGATGCGGTCCGGTGGCCAGTAGGTCGCGAACGCCAGGCCCTGGACCTCCGTGAGCGGCTGTGCGCCGATCCAGCGGCTGTCCTTGCTGTTGACCCGGTTGTCGCCCATGAGCCAGATCTGGCCCTCGGGCACGGTGAACGGGAGCGCGACGTTGCCGAGCTCGGACGGCTTGCCGTGGGTGTACGGCTCGTCGAGTACCTGCCCGTCGACGACCACGGAGCCCTCGTTGAGCTCGACGGTCTGCCCGCCGACGGCGATCACGCGCTTGATGAGCGCGGGAGTCTCGCCCGACGGGTCCGTGAAGACGACGACCTCGCCTGGCCGCGGATCGCGGAAGCGGTACACGAACTTGTTGACCAGGACGCGGTCCTGGATGGCGATGGTCGGCTCCATGGATCCGGTGGGGATCACGTAGGGCTGGACCACGTACGTGCGCACGACCTGTGCGAGGAGGAACGCGGCGGCGAGCAGGAGTGCCGTCTCGACGATCCAGGCGACGGCGCCCGCTCCGGTCGGGCCGAGCACGGGAGTCAGCCAGCGGGTGAGCGCGGACGTCTCCTTCGCGTGGGGTGCGTCGCCCTCGTCCGCGCTGGGGTCCTCGTCGGGGGCACGTGCCGGCTCGATGGTCGGCATACCGGCGTCGGCCCTCGGGCGGTCCCAGGTCATCTCGTCTTCGTCGCGCACGGTCACTCCGTCTCCTCGAGGGCGGTGCTCTCGGTCGTGATGCGGTCGACGAGGTCGCGTTCCTCCGGCGTGAGGTCCGCGGCGTCGAGCAGGTCCGGTCTGAGCAGCGCCGTCCGTCGCACCGCCTCCGTGCGGCGCCACGCGCGCACGCGGGCGTGGTCGCCGGAGAGCAGGATGTCCGGGACACGCATACCTTCGTACTGTGGAGGTCTCGTGTACTGGGGATACTCCAGCAGGCCCCACGAGAACGACTCCTCCTCGGCGGAGGTCTCGCCGCCCAGAACGCCCGGCAACAGGCGTGCCACGGCGTCGACGACGATCATCGCCGGCAGCTCGCCGCCGGTCAGCACGTAGTCGCCGATGGACAGTTGCAGGTCGGCGAGGCTGCGGACGCGCTCGTCGAAACCCTCATACCGCCCGCAAACGAGCAGGAGGCGCTCACGCGCGGCGAGGTCCTCGACGAGCGGCTGGTCGAGCGTGCGGCCCTGCGGGGTGAGCAGGACCACCAGCGGTGGGGGTCCCTCCGCGCTGATGGCACGGACCGCGTCGAAGACCGGCTCGCAGCGCAGCACCATGCCGGGTCCGCCGCCGTACGGGGCGTCGTCGACCTGCCGGTGGACCCCCGGCAGCGCCCAGCCGCGGAGGTCATGGACGTGCAGATCGAGTGCGCCCGAGCTGCGCGCGATCCCGAGCATCGAGGCGGACAGCGGCGCTTCGAACACGTCGGGCAGCACGCTCAGTATGTCGATGCGCACGTCACGCCTCCTCGTGCTCGCCGAAGATGAGCCCCGGCAGGAGCCGGACGCGGATCACGCACGCGTCCTCGTCCACCTCGAGCACCACGTCGTCGATCACCGGAACGAGCACCTCGCCGAGCGGGCCGTCGACGACCCACACGTCGTTGGCCCCGGTCACGATGACATCGGTCACCGTGCCGATCACGCCGCGGGCCTCGTCCGTGACGGTGCTGCCGACCGGGTCGAATGCACACGCGGCCTGGGAGAGCGCAGGGACCTGCGCGCCGCGCGCGAGCACGGTACATCCTGCGACTGCGCGCGCGGACTCGGGCGCGTCGATCCCCGTCACCTTGAGCAGCGGCCCCTTCGGGCCGGGGCGGACCGACTCGACGACACCCGAACGCGGACCGTCGGGAGGCGGGACGAACCACACCTGGGCGCCAGCGGGAACGTCGAACTCGCCGGGAACGAGCGGCATCACGGCCAGCTCGCCTGCGAGCCCGTGGGGCTTCACGACGCGTGCGACCGCGAGGAACCCGGAGCCGTCCATCGGCCCTAGCCGAGGACCTCCACGTCGACCTCGTGCGAGCCGGTGCAGCCCGTGGCGCGCGCGAGCACCCGGATGGCCTTGATGATGCGGCCCTGGCGGCCGATCACCTTGCCGGTGTCGTCGGGGGCCACCGCGATGGTGATCACGGTCGAGTCGTCGTCGTCCTTGCGCGTCACGTCGACCGCCTCCGCGTCGTCGACGAGCGACGTCACGAGATAGCGGACGAGGTTCTCTGTGTCTTCGGGACCCGGCATGCGAGGCTAGGCCTCGTCCTCGGCCGGGGCGTCCTCAGATGCGGGCTCGTCGGCCGGCGCCTCGTCGGATGCCGGGGCTTCCTCTGCGGGAGCCTCGTCCTCCGCGAGAGCCTCCTCCTCGGCGACATGCTCCTCGGCAGCGGGCTCGTCGTCCGCGACGGCCTCCTCGGCAGGAGCCTCCTCG
>VAUM01000101.1 GCA_005774595.1 Actinomycetota bacterium | reverse complement strand
CCTTGAGCATCGGCTGTGCGCCCCTCTCGGGTCGGTGGTGTCGCTTCGTGTCAGTCTCCCACGCGCCGTGTCGTCTCCGCGAGGAACGCCACCGCGGCGTCCACGTACTCGCGGAAGCGCGCGGTCAGCGGCTCGGACAGGCCGGGCTCGGCACGGATCTCGGCCGGTTCGATGCCCATGATCGTGACCGCGCCGGTCGAGGCGCCGGTCGCCTCGGCGAATTCGAGTACCTTGACGAGATCGCCCTCGTGCGTGCTCAGGCCGCCGGACGCCTTGCGCGTGGCCACCTGCTCGGGCGTGAAGAACGCGTACTCGCCGGGCGCCGACCCCATGCGCGCCGAGTCCACCACGAGCACCGCCTCGCTGTCCTCGCCGAGGTAGTGCACGAGGTCGAGCAGGTTGCCGCCAAGGTCGATGGCCGTGAAGCCGCCCGCGCCGTCCAGCCCCTCCTCGGCGATGGCCTCGGCTATGCGCAGGCCGATCGAGTCGTCGCCAGCGTGGTAGTTCCCGATGCCGATGAGGTAGCGCATGCGCGCTCGGCCGCCCGCGCCGCTACCGGACGAACTCCACGTCGAGGTAGTGGGTCGAACACGAGATGCACGGGTCGTACGCGCGCACGAGCATCTCGAACGCGAGGCGCATCTCGTTCTCGTTCTTGCCCGCGCCGATGAGCCACGGCAGCAGTGCCGTGAAGTCGGCCTGGATGTTGGCGTGGTTCTGGCCGGTCGGGATGATGCAGTCCGCTCCGGTGCAGAAGCCGTCCTCGCCGTAGGTGTACTCGTGGAAGAGGATGCCGCGCGGCACCTCGACCGCCGAGGCGCCGGTGCCGGCCTTCGTCGGGGCCACGAGCGGCTCGTCGGCGATGCCGTCGGCGATGAGCTCGTCCATCAGGTGCAGCGACTCGTACGCCGAGTGCACGATCTCGACCACCTGGGCGACCGAGTTCATGTACGGGTTCGTGCAGATCGGACTGATGCCGAGCGACCCGGCGACCTCCTTGGCCTCCGGGTGCAGGCGGTCGTAGTTCACGTTGAAGCGCGCGAGCGCGCCGGCCGCGTAGCTGTTGAGGCGGTTCCTCGTGAACTTGGCGGTCGACTGCGGGACCACGTACTCGTTGGTGCAGCTGCGGTAGTCGGCGACCTCGTAGCGCGCCCGGTCGCCGTCGGGCAGGATCGTCTGGATGTAGCCGTCGTACAGGCCGTACTCCTCATCCGAGGTGACGGCCATGTACTCGGTCGGGCGCTTGAAGGCGGGGATGTTCGGCGCGAGCGCGCGCACGGTCGCCAGCGTGGCCGCGAGGTCGGGCACGGCCTCGAGCAGGCGGTCGCGCATGACGGTGACCTCGGCGACGGTCGGCAGCTTCGTGAAGCCGCCGGGCACGACGGTGGTCGGGTGCGTCGTGCGCCCTCCGATCATCGAGCCCCACTCGTGCGCGAGGCGCTTGAGGCGCAGCGCGCAGGCGACGACCTCGCCGTGCGTCTCGACGAGCGGGAACACCGACGGCGCGCCGAGCAGGTCGGGCGCCACGAGCACGTAGACGTGCAGCACGTGGCTGTCGAAGTTCTCGGCGTGCTTGAGCAGACGGCGCAGCTTCTTCGTCTGCTCGGTGACCTCGATGCCGAGCGCCGCCTCGGTCGCCTTCACCGAGGCGAGCGTGTGGCCGATCGAGCAGATGCCGCAGATGCGGCTCGTGATGCGGGCGACCTCGCTGTAGTGGCGGCCGCGCACCATCGCCTCGAAGAAGCGGGGCGCCTCGGGCACCTGCCACTCGCAGCGCTCGACGACGCCGTTCGTCATGTTCACGCGGATGTTGCCGTGGCCCTCGACGCGGGTCAGGTGGTGGACGTCGATGTTGACGCTGGCTGTGGTCTTCATCGGACCCGTCAGCTCCTCAGGTTCGCGGTGAACATGCGCGACTTGCCGACCGCGCGCTTCTGGCTGAACCCGGCGCGCTCCATGAGCACCTTCTCGAGCGCGCGGATGTTCGGCTCGTCGACGAAGCCACGGCACGCCTCGCAGGGGATGCCGTCGGCCGGGCAGGGCGCGCCGCAGCCGGCACGCGCGACCTGGCCCATGCAGTGGTCGCCCTCGTCGTAGCGGCAGATCGTCTCGCGGCGCTTGCACTCGACGCACACGGGGTGGCTCGGCACGACGTGCTCGGTGCCGTGGAGCAGGTTGGAGATGACGAGCAGGAGCTCGTCCTTGCTCATCGGGCAGCCACGGACTTCGTAGTCGACCTCGATCGCGGCCGAGATCGGGCGCGCGGTGCCGCTCTCGAGGTGCGGCATCACCGAGTCGTCGCCGTAGACGTACTCGGAGAAGTCGTCCTGGTGGTTCTTCAGCGCGTTGACGCCGCCGGTGCACGCGCATGCGCCGTACGCGATGACGTAGCGCGCCCGCCGGCGGATCTCGAGCAGGCGGTCGCGGTCGGCGTCCCGGGTGAAGCTGCCCTCGACCAGCGCGATGTCGATCGGGCCGTCGGTGGTCTCGGTCATGGCCTCGCGGAACTCGACGAGCTCGACGTGCTTGAGCAGCTCGAGGGTGGCCTCGTCACCGTAGTTGGTGAACTCGATCTGGCAGCCCTCGCAGCTGGTGAAGTCGAAGAACGCGATCTTCGGCTTTCCCATGGTCAGATCGCCTCCTCGAGCGCCTGGATCTCGGCGAAGGTGAACACCGGCCCGTCGACGCAGCAGTACTTGTCGTTGATCTGGCAGTGCCCGCACTTGCCGACGCCGCACTTCATGCGCCGCTCGAGGTCCACGTAGATGTTCTCCCGCGAGATGCCGAGCGAGTCGAGCTCGCGCAAGACGAACTGGAACATGACCGGCGGGCCGCAGATGATGACGCGCGTCTCCGGGGTGAGGCTCGTGGTCTTGAACAGCGTCGTGATGTTGCCGACATGCCCGCTCCAGTGCACCGAGGCGCGGTCGACGGTCTCGTGGTACTCGATGCCGTGGCTGGCGCGCCACACGGCGCGGTCCTCGGGGAAGAGCAGTTGCAGCGGGTCGCGCGCGCCGTAGAACAGCACGAACCGGCCGAAATCCTCGCGGCGGTCGGCGATGTACTGGATGAGGCTGCGCGTCGGGCACAGCCCGATGCCGCCGGCGACGACGAGCACGTCCTCGCCGTGGAGCGCATCCATGTCGAAGCCGTGGCCGAGCGGCCCGCGGATCCAAAGTGAGTCGCCGACCTCCTGCTTGTTGATGGCGGTCGACACGCGCCCGACCGAGCGGACCACGATCTCGAACGTGTACTTGCGCGTCGGTGAGCTCGCGAGACCGATGGGGATCTCGCCGAATCCCATCACGCCGACCTCGAGGATCTGGCCGGGCGTGAAGTCGAGCTGCTCACCGTCGGCGAGCTGCAGCGTGAAGTGCTTCTCGGTCGCGGTGGGCTGGGCGGTGTGCAGGATCTTCGCCTCGCGAGGCACGAAGAGGCTCTCGTGGCTGTTGTCGCAGGTGCAGCCGGTGCGTTCGGCAGCCGCGTGCTCGGCGGCGGCGGTGACTTCGGCCGGTGTGCTCATGAGGCACGCTCCATGATCGCGGTGATGACGCGGACGGGGTCTGCGATGTCCGCGGTGCACGCGGCCGAGCAGCGCCCGCACCCGGTGCACGCCGGCCCGCCGAGCTTGTCGTTCAAGTAGGCGGCCTTCCGCATGAAGCGATGGCGGAACCGGGCGCTGTGATGCGCGCGGAAGTTCTCGGAGTGCCCGCCGGGCTGTGTGATCGCGGCGAACTCGCGCGTCAGGCACGCGTCCCAGTAGCGCGTCCGCGTGCCCGAGGTCTGGTCGAGGTTCCACGCGTCGCGCACGTCGAAGCAGTAGCAGGTCGGGCAGACCGTGTTGCACGACCCGCAGCTGAAGCAGTCGTTGGACAGCTCGTCCCACAGCGCCTCGTCGGAGAACGCGTCCCGCACCTTCGCGGCGACGGCGTCGCTGTCGTACGGGAGCGTCTCGGCGCACTCGGTCATCCTGTCGGCGTTGGCCCGCTTCGCGGCGGCGATCTCCTCGGAGGTGGCCTCGCGGAAGCCGGCTTTCGCGAACAGGGCCGTGCCCTTGTCGGTCACGATCTCCAGCACGTAGCCGCCGTCGACCTTGGTGAGGAAGGCGTCGTGGCCCTTCGGCTTGACCGAGGATCCGATCGACCCCCAGAACGCGCGGGGCGAGACGGACTGCACACTCGACGCGACGATGGTGGTCGCCTCGCGCTGGGCCAAGTAGTCGCGGTCGGCGTTGCGCTCGCGGAAGAGCAGGTCGGTCATGTCGATGCCCTTGACGTCGTAGAAGTGGACGCCGAACAGCACCGTCTCGACCGGGTCGATGCAATCGCTCACCGACTCGGCGTCGAACGTCACGATCCGCTGCGCGGGCGGGAAGAAGACCTTCTTGGGCGGCAGGATGGTGACGTCGTAGTCGAGGCGGACTTCGGCTGCGGAACCGATCTCGGCGAAGACGAACCTGCCCCGCTTCGCCACCGGCGCGACCACGCGTGTGGTCTTCGCCAGCTTGTTCAGGAACGCGACAAGGTCGCGCTCCTTCAAGAAGAAGGCGCTCATGGGTTTCCCCCTTGGGACTCCGGCATCGTGCAAGAAGCTATATACCCGTGCGCGCGAGCGCAAGGGCGCGCGGCGGGAGGATGGCCGTGAGGCGCCGGCGGGAGGCTCGGCTGGGACGTCACGGCGGCCTCTCCGCGAGTCATACGGTTTCTCGGAACGATCGTTCCGAGAAACCGTATGGGCGCGGAAGGAAGGCCGGAGACGAAGGTCCGGCTGTAGATGCGTGTGCCGGCGCTACCCGGGGGCGCGGTCGCCGAAGATCGGCCGCAGCGCGTCGACGGCGGCGGCGAGGCGCGTGCGACCGGCCGGGTCCGCGGCCAGTGTACGTCGCGCGCGACGGGCGCTGCGGCGCCGCGCGTGCGCGGGCGAACGCCTATCATGGGCGCCATGAGCGAAGCCCCCTCACTCGTGCTCGGGACCGCAGGCCACATCGACCACGGCAAGTCGTCGCTGGTCAAGGCGCTGACGGGCACGGACCCCGACCGCCTGCCCGAGGAGAAGGAGCGCGGCGTCACCATCGAGCTCGGGTTCGCGCGCCTCGAGCTGCCGAGCGGCCGGTCGATGGGCGTCGTCGACGTGCCCGGGCACGAGCGCTTCGTGCGTCAGATGGTCGCGGGCGCGACCGGCATCGACGTCGTGCTGCTCGTGGTGGCGGCCGACGACGGCGTCATGCCGCAGACGCGCGAACACCTCGCGATCGTCGACCTGCTCGGCATCCCCAAGGGCGTGGTCGCGGTCACCAAGGCCGACCTCGCTGACGCCGACTGGATCGAACTCGTCCGCGCCGACGTGCAGGCGCTGCTCGCCGGCACCTCGATCGCCGGCGCGCCGATCGTGGTGTGCTCGGCGCGCACCGGCGAGGGCCTGCCGGAGCTGCTCGCGGCGCTCGACTCCGTGGCGACGGAGGCCGAGGCGCGCCACGCGGACCTGCCGATGCGCCTGCCGGTCGACCGGGTGTTCACCGTCGCAGGTGCGGGCACGGTCGTCACTGGGACGATGTGGTCGGGCGGCGCCGCGAAAGACGACGCGGTCGAGGTGCTGCCGGGCGGTGCGAAGGCGCGGGTGCGTTCGGTGCAGGTGCACTCGCAGCCCGTCGCCCGCGCGCACGCGGGCCAGCGCGTGGCGCTCAACCTCGCGGGGGTCGAGCGTGACGCCATCGCGCGCGGCGACATCGTGGCCGCACCCGGGACACTCACGGTCACCGACCGCTTCGACGCGCAGTTCACCTACCTGGCCGCCGAGGACAAGCCGTTCGAGTCCGGCACGCGCGTCCACGTGCATCACGGCACACGCGAGGTGCTCGGGCGCGTGCTGCTCATGGGCGCGGAGCGCCTGCAACCGGGCGAGCGCGCGCTCGCGCAGGTGCGGCTCGAGAACCCGCTGGCGCCGCGCTACGGCGACCGGTTCATCATCCGCTCCTACTCGCCGATGTGGACCATCGGCGGCGGCGTCGTCCTCGACGCGCTCCCGCCGCGGCGCACGGCGCTGAAGTCCGCGGAGCGCGAACTGCTCGAGGCATTGCTCGCCGGCGACCTGTCGCAGGCGGCCGTCGGGCTCGTCACCTCGCGCGGGATCCCGATGACCTCGGCCGAGGTCGCGGCGGCGCTCGGCGTGCCGCGCGCGCAGGTCGCCGACGAGCTCAACAAGTCCGCG
>VAUM01000100.1 GCA_005774595.1 Actinomycetota bacterium | reverse complement strand
GTCGCTGCCGTCCGCCGTGACCGACACGCTCACCGTCGAGTGGTCGATCTCGCCGCACTACGGCGTGAAGACCGGCCAAGGTGCCACGTCGTACTGCCGCGTGTGCCACCTGCCGCACAGCGCCGACACCACCTCCTCGATGCTGCGCGGGGACGAGGTCAGGGCCGGCGAGGCGGGGGCGTGCCTCCGGTGCCACGACGGCTCCGGCGCGCTGGCGAACGTGGCGTCCGGGCCCTCGGACTCGTTCGGGCTGGTCAGCGGGCACACGGTGGAGGGTGCGATCGCCGCCACCGGGACGGACCTCACGAACACCTGCGGCGACTGTCACCACCTGCACGCGAACGCGGCGTCGCAGTCGGCGCTGCGGCCGAAGGTCATCACCGGGGATGTCATCGGCACGGTGACCGTCGATCCGGGCGCCAACGGCTGGTGTCTTGCGTGCCACGACGCCCAGGGCAGCTGGTACGTGCAGAAGTACCGCGCCCCGTACCCGGCGCGCGCCGTCGCCACCCGCGACGGCCAGGGGTATCCGCTGTTCGGTTCGTTCCCGGGCCCGGCGGTCTACCGCGACCCGGGCGCCAACGAGCACGCGGCCATCCCGTCGTCGACGGAGTTCGGCCTCGCGCAGGGCGACTGCCTGTTCTGCCATGCGGCGCACCGCGGCGTCTCGCGCTACGACGGCCTGCGAGCCGTGTACCGGCCGACCGACGCGAGCACGCTCGTCGACGACCAGCAGACCGGCGCGTACGCGGCGCTGTGCTTCATCTGCCACGGCGGCACGCGTCCTTCGTACCTCGCCACCTTGCCGATCGACATCAAGCGCTACGTGACGTCCGGCAGCCGCAACGCCGGCCACCGGATCATCACGGAGGGCGCGGCCATGCCGTTCGGGTCGCCTCTGCCGTGCTACGACTGCCACAACCCCCACGGCTCCGGCGCTTCCGCGTTCGGTCTCGAGGTGCTCACCGCGACCGGCCCGAACACGCCGATCGTGGTCGGCGACGTTCCGGGCGAGATCGTCATGGGCGCCGGCGCGACCCCGCACGACGTGCGCAACTTCTGCCTGTCGTGCCACACGACCTCGGACACGGGCGCGGGCTGGGACGGCAGCGCCATGGCGCCGGTCGAGGCGGGCGCCCGTGTGGAGGGCGTCGACCGCGTGTCGTTCGAGGGCGTCCTGCGCCTGCCCGAGCACGAGTCGCACACCGAGGCGGACGCGCGGGCCTGCACACAGTGCCACGGGGGCTCGTACGAGACGATCGACTCGTTCAACGTGCACAATCCGAACCCCGGCCAGCCGGACGGGACGGCCACGTGCGACACCTGCCACGAGGCCGCGCCGCCGGCGCCGTCGACATCGGGTGAGCCGGGCGGCGAGCCCGAGACCGGCGCCGTGACCGGTGAGAGCTCCGTGCCGAGCGGGACGGGCGAGCAGGCGCCGTAGTGGACGAGTCCGAGACCCGCACCGACGACCTCGTCATCCCTGACGAGGCCACTGAGCCCGGTGCGGCTGCGGTGCGCGGCCGCGTCCTGCTCTACGCGGCGCTCGCCGCCGTGGCCGTCGCCGCGATCGGGCTCGGCTCGTGGGCCGTCCTGCAGGCGCCGCTGTGGCCCGCCTACTCGCATCCGGCCGCGACGGCGGTGGGCAAGGTGCTGCACGTGCGCTCGCGCCTTTCGACCGACGCCGCGGACTACGCGCCCTACGTGCTCGACTCGGCCGTGGCCACCGCGCTGGCGGACGACTCGGCCGGCAAGCGCGCGGGTGACAGCTCGGCGATCCCGGACTGGAAGCGGCCGTACGTGAGCATGGAGACCTCGGCGGGCGCGGTCGACGTGATCGTCGTGTGGAAGCGCTCCTCGGTGCAGACGTCATGGCCGGAGGCCAACCGGTTCAAGATGGTGCTCGACGGCGGCACGTGGAAGATGTCGGACGCCGAGACGCTCGACGAGCTGTCCGTACCGGAGCCGATGCGCCGCAGGTGACCCTGCGACAGGCGTCCGGCCGGCGGTGCGTCGGCGGGGCTCCGAAGCAGGAGATACGCCGTCCGCGCCGAATCTCGGGGCGACGCAACGAGTACCCGTCGCCGCGGCATGCCGGCTGTGGCGCGAGGACCCAAGGGCTGACGGAGGCCTCGCCTGATGTCCAAGACCGATCTGGTGCTGCTCCACGCACCGAGCGTGTACGACTTCAGAGAGCGCTCCATCATGTTCGGGCCCGTGTCCGACATGGTGCCGTCGACACCCGTCTTCGAGATGTACCCGCTCGGCTTCACCACGATGGCCGAGTATCTCGAGCGGCACGGATGCCGCGTGCGCATCGTCAACCTCGCGGTGCTGATGCTCAACCGGCCGAGGTTCGACGTCGAGCGCGCGATCCACGGCATGGACCCGGCTGTGTTCGGCATCGACCTGCACTGGCTGCCGCACGCGCACGGGGCCGTCGAGATCGCGCGGCTGTGCAAGAAGCACCACCCGGACACGCCCGTGGTGTTCGGCGGCCTGTCGTCGTCGTACTTCCACGAGGAGCTCGCGTCGTATCCGTGCGTGGACTACGTCCTTCGCGGGGACTCGACCGAGGAGCCGCTCCTGCGTCTCGTGCGCGCGCTGAAGGCGGGCGGCTCGGTCGCCGACATCCCGAACCTGACTTGGAAGGACGCGTCGGGGGCGGTCCGCGTCAACGTGCTGGACTGGGTGCCCTCGGACATGGACGCCATCTCGCTCGACTACTCGTACAACTTCCGCGCCGTCATCCGCGAGCGCGACATGATGTCCTTCGTGCCGTTCAAGGACTGGCTCCAGTACCCGGTGTGCGCCTCGCTCACCTGTCGCGGGTGCACGCACGACTGCGCGACCTGCGGCGGCAGTGCGTACTCGTTCCGCGAGCACTTCGGGCGCGACCGTGTGGCGTTCCGCGACCCCGAACTGCTCGTCCGCGACATCGCCAACATCCAGCGCTACATCCCCGGTCCGATCTTCGTGCTCAACGATTTCCTGCAGGCGGGGCGCGACTACACGAAAACGTTCGTCGAGGGGCTCTCGCGCATCGGCCTGAAGAACCCCATCGCGTTCGAGTTCTTCAAGCCGCCGTGCGGCGACTTCTACGAGTTCCTCGACGCGCACCTGCCCGACTGGTCGGTCGAGATCTCGGTCGAGAGCCACGATGACGGCGTGCGGTCGAGGTTCGGCAAGCACCACTACACGATGGCGCAGGTCGAGGACTCGATCGCCTCGGCGATGAAGCACGGCTGCTCCCGGTTCGACCTGTACTTCATGACCGGCATCCCCGGGCAGAGCGGCGAGTCCGTGCTCGAGACGCCGGACTACGTGCGCGGCCTGTACGAGCGGCTCGGCAACGACCCGCGCCTGCTCGCGTTCATCTCGCCGATGGCGCCGTTCCTCGACCCCGGCTCGCTCGCGTTCGACCGTCCCGAGGAGTACGGCTACCGGCGGCGGGCGACCACCCTCGAGGAGCACCGCCAGCTGCTGCTCCAGCCGTCATGGAAGCACATCATGAACTACGAGTCCGAGGCGATGGGGCCCGACGAGATGGTGGAGGCCACGTACCTGGCGGCCATGGGCATCAACGAGGTCAAGACGTCGATCGGTGTGATCGACGCCGCCGCGGCCGCCGAGACCAACGAGCGGATCGCCCGGGCGCGCGCGACGATGGACCGGATCGACGCGGCCATGGCGGTCTCCGACCTCGAGACGCGGGGCGCGCGCCTCGCCGACCTGAAGCGCGAGGTCGAGCAGCTCAACGAGTCGACCGTCTGCCGCAAGGCGGAGCTCAACTGGCCGGCGCGGACCGCACTGTCGCACGTGCTGAACGCCGCCGGTTTGTGGCTCCGGGAGAACCTCGCTATGCTCTTCGGGCTCCGCCGTCCGGCGGTGGTGGCCGCCAAGATCGAGAACCAGGAGGCGTAGATGCCCGAAGACCGGTCGAGCGGCCCCACGCCGGGGCAGGCGACGACCGAGCGCGTGCGAGGCATCTTCTCCGGCATCGCGGCGGACTACGATCGCCTCAACGCGGTCCTCTCGCTCGGCATCGACGAGCTGTGGCGCCGGCGTGTCGTTCGCATGGCGCAGGTCGATTCGGACAGCCGGGTGCTCGACCTGTGCTGCGGGACGGGCGACCTCGCGCTCACGATGGCGCGGCGCGGCCGGCCCGCGGAGGTGCTGGCCACCGACTTCGTGCCGGAGATGATGGAGATCGCCGAGCAGAAGGTGAGGCGTGACCCTCCGCCGGTCCCCGTGCGCTTCGCCGTGGCCGACGCGCAGTCGCTGCCCTTCGACGACGAGCAGTTCGACGTGGTCACGGTGGGGTTCGGCGTGAGGAACCTGCCGGACCGCGCGGCGAACTTCCGCGAGGCGTACCGCGTGCTCAAGCCCGGCGGGCGCTATCTCATCCTGGAGATGTCCCGGCCGCCGTTCGTGCCGTTCCGAGTCGCCTACCACTGGTACCTGCGCCACGTTGTGCCGTGGGTCGGCGGCGCAGTGTCGGGCGACAAGAAGGCGTACCGCTACCTGAGTGACTCGATCCTCGAGTTCCCGACCCAGATGGCGCTCTCGGCCGAGCTGCACGCCGCCGGTTTCGAGACGGTGCGCTACCGGAACCTGACCGGCGGCATCGTGGCGGTGCACGTCGGCATCAGGTGACGGGCGCGCACGCGGCGCACGCGGTACCATGTGAGCCACATTCCCGCCTCGTCTTCGGAAGGCTGACCCCAGGCGATGATCCTCACCGCGCGCTACGTGCTCCCCATCTCCGGCCCGCACATCGAGCACGGCGCCGTGCTCGTTCGCGGGACGCGGATCGCCGAGGTCGGCACGCTCGACGAGCTGCGCGCCCGCCATCCGGGCGAGGAGGTCCGCGACTTCGGGCAGTCGGCGCTCATGCCCGGCTTCGTGGACTGCCACACGCACATGGAGTTCACCGTCTTCCGCGGGCTGGTGACCGACTCGCCCTACACCCAGTGGAAGATGCGGCTGCTGGCGCTGCAGGAGCGGCTCGACGTGGCCGACTGGGAGGACTCGGCGCGCCTCGGCGCACTCGAGGCGGTGCGCAGCGGGATCACCACGGTCGCCGACATCACGCCGTCGGGCGCGTCCGCGCGGGCCGCCGCCGAGGCCGGTCTGCGCGGCGTGGTCTACCGCGAGGTCGCCACGATGCGCAAGCGCGACGTGCCCGACGTGCTCGCGCGCGCCTCGGAGGACATCGCCGCGTGGAACGAGATCGACTCCCGCGGGCTGCTCACGATCGGCATCGCCCCGCATTCGCCGTACGCGTGCCATCCCGAGCTGTTCGGCCGTGTCGCCGAGAAGGCGACCGCCGAGGGGCTGAAGGTCGCGACCCACCTCGCCGGCTCGCGCGACGAGTACGACTTCGTGAAGTACGGCTCATCGGCCATCGCCACGGACTTCGAGGACAAGACGAGCTGGACCGAGGCGGGCTGGCTGCCGACGGGCGTCTCTCCGGTGCGCTACCTGCTGAACTGGGGCTTCTTCGATGCGCCCGAGATCCTGGCCGTGCACTGCGTGCAGGTCGACGACGACGACATCGCCATCCTCGCGCAATGCGGCGTGTCGGTCGCATATTGCGCGCGCTGCAACGCCCGGCTCGCGATGGGGGTCGCGCCGCTGCGCGAGTTCACGCGCAACCGGCTGATGCTCGGGCTGGGCACCGACTCGCCGGCGAGCAGCCCGACGATGGACTTCTTCGACGAGATGCGGTTCGGGCTGATGCTCCAGCGTGCCGTCTCCGGCGAGCCGGGCTTCTTCACGGCGCGCACGTTCATGCGGCTCGCGACGGTCTGGGGCGCGCGCGCACTCGGCTTGGGTGAGCAGGTCGGCACGCTCGAGGAGGGCAAGGAGGCCGACATCATCGCGGTCGACCTGTCGCGCAGTCACCAGGTCCCGACCGAGGACCCGTATGCCGCCCTCGTGCACACGTCGCACCAGGACAACGTGCTCATGACGATGGTGGCAGGCAAGATGCTGTACGACGCGGGAGCGTGGACCACGCTCGATCCCGCCGCGCTGCTGGCACGCGCCGTCCCGATCCGCGCCAAGCTGAGAGGGTAGTCCTGCGATGGCGGAGACCGGCACCGTCGTCGCCGTCCGCGACGGCGTGGTGGACGTGCGCATCGTCAAGACCGCAGCCTGCGAGAACTGCACGGCGTGTTCCGTCGTCGAAGACGACATGATGCTGCGC
>VAUM01000099.1 GCA_005774595.1 Actinomycetota bacterium | reverse complement strand
TCTTGATGTCGTGCTGCACGAGGCCCATCAGGCCGGCGAGCAGGGCCGTGAGCGCGCCGACGAACAGCACGACCTCGAGAGCGAACCCGCTCGCGGCGAACAGCGGCAGGGACCGCGCCACCAGGTAGACGCCCGCGGCGACCATCGTCGCGGCGTGGATGAGCGCCGAGGCCGGCGTGGGCCCCGCCATCGCGTCGGGGAGCCACACGTGCAGCGGCACCTGCGCCGACTTTCCCATCGCGCCGGCGAGCAGCAGCAGCGATGCTGCAGTGAGCGCCGCCGGCGCCCAGTTCGGGATCGAGCCGAACACCTCGGTCATCTCGAACGAGCGCGTCTGCGTCCAGATGACCGCGAGCCCGAGCGCGAAACCCACGTCGCCGATGCGGGTGGTCAGGAACGCCTTGACCGCCGCCTTGCGCGGCGCCTCCTGCTCGTGCCAGAAGCCGATCAGCAGGTACGAGCACAGCCCCATGAGTTCCCACATCACGTAGAGCATCAGGTAGTTGTCGGCGAGCACGAGCGCGAGCATCGCGGCGGTGAACAGCGACAGCACCGCGAAGTACCACCCGCGCCGCGGGTCGGTGCGCATGTACTCGAGCGAGTAGACCTGCACGGCCGCGCCCACGAGCGTGACCACGACGAGCATGATCGCGGCGGTCACGTCGAGCGCGAACCCGAGGCCGAGGGACGATCCCGCCACCGACGCGAGCGGGAACCGCCGGTGCCAGACCGGGTCGGCGACGCCGAGCACGGCCGGGTCGGACAGCGCGGCCGACTCGCCCACGGCCTCCGCAGCCCCGGCGGCCGCCTCCGCGGCGTGCGGCTCGGGCGCCGGCGTCGCGGCGTACACCTGCGTGAACGCCGCGCACGCGAGCACCAGCGCGAGCACGATGGCCGCGGGCGCGATCCACAGCGCCTTGGTGCGCACCGTGCGCGACATCGGCGTGAGCAGCGCGAACGCGGCGGCGGGAAGCGCGGGTATCGCCAGGATCCAGTCCACGCCTCAGCCCTTCAGCCGGTTCATCGCGGCCACCTCGACCGAGCGCGTCGCGCGGTAGAGCGCGAGCACCAGCGCGAGCCCGAGCCCGATCTCGGCGGCCGACACGACCATCGAGAAGACCGCGAACATCTGGCCGGCCATGGTCGCGGGCGTCACGAACCGCGAGAAGGCGACGAGGTCCACGTTGACGGCGTTGGCCATCAGCTCGAGCGACATGAGCACGAGCACCGCGCTGCGCTTGGACAGCGCGCCGTACAGCCCGATGAAGAAGAGCACCGCGGACAGCGCGAGGAAGTGATGCAGCCCCACCGTCACTCAGTCCTCGCCTCCCCTGGTCCACCAGACCGCCGCCACGAGCGCCGCGAGCAGGACCACCGAGGCGACCTCGAACGGCAGCGCCCAGGTCGTGAGCATCACGCGCCCGAGGTCGGCCGTGCCCGGAGCAGCCGCCGGCATCACGGCCGCCGGCGCCGCGAACCCGCGGACGCCCACGAGTACGATGCCGAGCAGGAGTGCGGACAGCGCGCCCGCCCCCATCGAGGCATCGAGCGGCCGTAGCGCGTCCTCGCGGCTGCGCAGCGTGAACATGATCGTGAACAGCAGCAGGATCGTGACCGCGCCCGCGTACACCATGATCTGCACGAGCGCGAGGAACTCGGCGGCCAGCAGCAGGAACAGCCCGGCGACCGCGAGCATCACGCCGAGCAGCCAGAACGCCGCGTGCACGACGCTGCGCGTGGAGATCGTCTGGATGGCGCAGAGCAGCGCGGCTGCGGCGAGCAGCCAGAAGGCGATGCCGTTGACGGTCTCAGCCATCGCTCGCCTCCTCCAAGGCGGCCGCGCCACGCCCTTCGTCGCTGGTGCTCGGCGCAGAGGGCGCGCCTGCGCAGGCTCCTTCGGGCTCGCCGTCGGCCACTTCCCCTGTCGCAGCATCAGGCGGAGGCGCGGCGGGTTCCGCGCGCTTCCCGCTCGCAGCGTCCACGTCGGCCAGCAGGGTGCACGTGAGCGCGGCGGTGTCGGTGGTCGCGAGTTCGTAGTCGTCACCCATCGCGAGCGCCGAGAACGGGCACGCTTCGACGCACAGCCCGCACAGCATGCACGCGCCGACCTCGTAGAAGAAGCCGTCGATGTGCTTGGTCTTGTCAGGGCGCGTGGTGGAGCGCAGGCCGAGCACGCCGTCCGGGCACGCGCGCACGCACGCCTGGCACGCGGTGCACTTCGGCGCGCCGGCCTCGTCCATCAGCGGGATGACCGCCCACCGCGCGCGCGACGGCAGTTCGACGCGCTCGTCGGGGTACTGCACCGTGATCGGGCCGCGCACGAGGTTCTTGAACGCGATCGACAGGCCCTTGAGGATGCCGGCGTCCCAGGCCATCGCCTACAGCACCCCGCTCGTGAGCCACACGGCCGCGCCCGTGAGCATGATCCACACGAGCCCGGCGGGGATGAGCCGCTTCCAGCCGAACGCGAGCAGCTGGTCGATGCGCATGCGCGGCAGCGTCCCGCGGATCCACATCAGCACGAAGATCATCGCGTACGTCTTGGCGAGGAACACGCCGACGTCCGCCCAAGCGGGCAGGTCGGCCGAGACCCACGGCAGCATCCAACCGCCGAAGAACACCGTGACCGCGAGCGCCGAGACCACGAACGAGTTGCTGAACTCGGCGAGGAACAGGAAGGCGAACTTCATGCCCGAGTACTCGTTCGCGAACCCCTCGATCAGCTCGGACTCGGCCACGGACATGTCGAACGGCGTCTGGTTCAGCTCGGCGAGCGCCGCGATGAAGAACAGCAGGAACGCCCCGAACTGCGGGAAGAGGTACCACCGCGGCAGGAACGCCGGCAGGATGCCGGGCACCGGGGTCCACAGGCCCGCCTGCGCGCGCACGAACTCGGCGAGGTCGAGCGTGCCGGCGAGCATGACGGGTCCGATGAGCGCGAGCAGCAGCGGCACCTCGTAGGCGATCTGCTGGGCCGACGCGCGCATGCCGCCGAGCAGCGACCACTTGCTGTTCGACGCCCACCCCGCCATGAGGACGCCCACCGGCACCACCGACAGCGCCGCGAGCACCCACAGGGCGCCGGTCTCGAGCGGGGCGAACGCGAGCTTCTCCGAGAACGCGAGCGGCAGGTACGCCGCGAACGACGGTACGAACACGACCAGCGGCGCCAGCCGGAAGAGCCACACGTCCGTGGCGGCCGGGTCGAAGTCCTCCTTGGTGAGCAGCTTGAGCACGTCCATCGGCGTCTGCAGCACGCCGTGCCAGCCGGTCCGCATGGGCCCCAGGCGCAGGTGGAAGTGGCCGAGCACCTTGCGCAGCATGTAGATCAGCACGACGCCGTTCGTCAGCAGCAGCGCGAGCGCGACGAGCGCGCCGATGAGCACGCGGCCGATCACCGGTCGATCTCCCCGAGAACGATGTCGAGCCCGCCCACCGTCACGACCGCGTCGGCGATGAGGCAGCCGGGCAGGACCTCGTCGACCACCGAGAGGTTGTACAGCGCCGGCGGGCGCACGCGCACGCGGTACGGCAGGTCGGAGCCGTCCGACACGACGTGGATCCCGAGCTCGCCGCGCGGCGACTCCACGCACGCGTACGCCTCGCCCGCGGGCGGACGCAGCACTTTGGGCACCTTCGCGGTGAAGTCGCCCTCGGGCATGCCGTCGAGCAGCTGCCGCACGATCTCCACCGACTGGCGCATCTCGCCGAGGCGCACCATCCAGCGGTCCCACAGGTCGCCCACGGTGCCGAGCGGCACCTCGAACACGAGGTCGGGGTACGGGCCGTACGGGACGGTCCGGCGCACGTCCCACGGCACGCCGGCAGCGCGCAGGTTCGCGCCGGTCATCCCGAACGCGAGCGCGGTGTCTGCGCCGATGGTGCCGATTCCCTTGATACGCTCCTGGAAGATGCCGTTGCCGGTGAGCAGGCCGTCGTACTCGTCCAGGTACTTCGGGAATGTGGTGAGAAACGCACGGATGAGCGGCTCGGCCTCGCTCGGCAAGTCGGCGACGACACCTCCGGGGCGGATGTAGTTGAACATCATGCGCGCACCCGAGACCGCCTCGAAGATGTCGAGCAGCGCCTCGCGGTCACGTACGCAGTACAGGAACGGCCCCATCGCGCCGGCGTCCATGCCGAAGGTCCCGAGCCACAGCAGGTGACTCGACAGGCGGTTGAGCTCGGCCATCAGCGCGCGGATCCACTGCGCCTTCCTCGGCACCTCGATGCCGGCGAGATCCTCGACCGCCAGCGCCCACGCCCACTCCGAGTGGAAGCTCGAGATGTAGTCGCTCCGGTCGAGCAGGGTCTGCACCTGGTTGTAGCGGCGGTGCTCGGCGAGCTTCTCGATCCCGCGGTGCAGATACCCGAGCGACGCCTCGGCCGCCACGACCTCCTCGCCGTCGAGCTCGAGCAGGATGTGCAGCACGCCGTGCGTCGACGGATGCTGGGGGCCCATGTTCACGATGAGGTGCTCCGTGGCCAGCTCGTCGACGCCCTTGGGCACGCGGCGCAGGCCGGCCGGCAGCACGCCGGCGCTGTAGGCGCCCTCGGCGGGGAATGCGGCCGCGACGGATGACGAGTCAGTCATCCGGACCGCCCTCCACCGCGCCGGGCGCTTCGTCGCGCACGATGCCCGGGCGCGCGACCGCGCGCCGTTCGCGCACCGGCACGGACTTGCGAAGCGGCGGCTCGCCGATCTCGTCGGTCGTCAGCAGACGCTTCGGGTTCGGATGGCCCGCGAGCGTCACGCCGAACATCTCGGCGATCTCGCGCTCCGGGTACAGCGCCGCCGGGAAGACCTCCCACACACTCGGCAGCACGCCGTCGTACGGCAGCGCCGCGCGCAGGTACGCATCGCGCACCGGCGCCATCTGCCGGACGTGCCAGGTGACCTCGAGCGCGTCGCCGGTGTCGGCGCCGAACTCATCGACGAAGAACGTGAAGCCGGCGGTCTTCAGCATCGCGAGTGCGGGCGCCGCGTCGGCCGCCTCGATGCGCCCGAGCGCGCCGAACCGCTCGCCGCTCACGATCGCGACGACACCCGCGTCGACGAGCAGGCGGCTAAGCTCGGTCGCGTCGAGCGGCACGGCGCTCCTCCGTCTGCCGGCGGATCTTCTCCTGCAGTTGCATGAATCCATACTGCAGCGACTCGGGCCGCGGCGGGCAGCCCGGCACGTAGACGTCGACCGGCACGACCTGGTCGACGCCGAGGAGCACGTTCGGATACTCCCGGAAGGGGCCGCCCGTCGACGCGCACGCGCCCATCGCGATGACCCACTTCGGGTTCGGCATCTGCTCGTAGAGCCGCTTCACGGTGTGCGCCATCTTCTTGTTCACCGTGCCGGCCACGATCATCACGTCGGACTGCCGCGGGCTGCCGCGGTGGAAGATCCCGAACCGGTCGAAGTCGAACCGAGGCCCGCCGGCATGCATCATCTCGATGGCGCAGCACGCGATGCCGAACAGCAGGTACCACAGCGAGTACCGGCGTGCGGTGTCGAAGAGCTGCTCGCTGCGGATGAAGAGCACCGAGTGCTCGCCGGTCAGGCGGTCTAGCGCCACGTGAGCGCGCCCTCCCTCCAGGCGAACGCGAGGCCCGCCGCCAGGATCGCGACGAACAGCGCCATCTCGGCGAGCACGAACGGCCCGAGCGTCCCGTACGCGACCGCCCAGGGGTAGAGGAACGCCGTCTCGATGTCGAAGACGACGAAGAGCAGCGCGTAGACGTAGTACCCGATCTTGAACTGCACCCAGGGCGGGCCGACGGGGTCCGAGCCGCACTCGTACGGGCCGTACTTCTCCTCGCCCTTCGTCCGATGCTGGAAGATGAGCGAGAAGAGCAGCGCCGCGACCACGAAGGCCGAGCCGAGTAGGACGAAGACGGCTATCGCGAGTTGTCCTTGCATATGGCTCCCTGTGTATCACGAACGCCCGAGACGCACCCGTTCGCCCCTGCCCCGCGGAGCGCCACGGATACATACGAAACGAGGACCGCAGCCCCCGCGCGCGTGCTATGGAGCCGCCCAAGGGAGTCGAACCCTCAACCTACGCATTACGAGTGCGTTGCTCTGCCATTGAGCTAAGGCGGCGTAGTGAAGCGATATTCTACACACCAGAGGCGGGCGCGCCACCCCCGGCTCCGCCGCCGCCTCCGCGACCGCGCCGCCGCCGCCTGCGACGGCCGCCACCGGGGGTCTGACCGCCGCCCTCGCCGCCGCCGTGCGCGGAGCCGTCCTGGGG
>VAUM01000098.1 GCA_005774595.1 Actinomycetota bacterium | reverse complement strand
CCATCAACCAGTTCGGGCGCGACCTGACCGCCGATGTGCGCTCGGGCCGCGTCCGTGGCATCTACGGCCGCGACGCCGAGATCCAGACGGTGGTCGAGGTGCTCTGCCGCACCGAGAAGCGCAACCCGCTGCTCATCGGCGCCGCCGGCTCCGGCAAGACCGCCATCGTCGAGGGCTTCGCCTGCAAGGTCGCGTCAGGGGATGTCCCCGAGCTGCTCAAGGGCGTGCGCGTGCTCGCGATCGAGACGTCATCGCTCGTCAGCGGCACGAGCCTCGTCGGCAGTTTCGAGGAGCGGATGCGCAAGATCATCGCCGAGGCGTCCCAGCCCGACGTGATCCTCTTCATCGACGAGGCGCACACCGTCATGGGCGCGGGCGGGTCGCAGGGCGGCATGGCCGACATGCTCAAGCCCACGCTCGCCCGCGGTGAGATCGCCGTCATCGCCGCGACCACGGACGACGAGTACCGGCGTCACATCCAGCAGGACAAGGCGCTGTCACGGCGCTTCCAGCCGATCCCCGTGAAGGAGATGGGCCCGGAGCAAGCGCTCGAGGTGCTGAAGCTGCGCCGCGACGCGCTCAAGGACAAGCGAGGTGTCGAGGTCAGCGACGACATCCTGTCAGGCCTCGTGAACTTCGCCGACGAGTATCTGCGCTCGCGCACCTTCCCCGACAAGGCGCTCGACCTGCTCGAGCAGGTGGTCGCACACGCCGTTGCAGGCGGTGAGACGGCCGTGACGACCGAGAACGCCAGCGAGGTCACCTCGCGCCTCGCCGGACACCCGCTCCCGCCGGCCGAGGCGCTCACGCGCCTGCGCAAGGAGTTCGCGGCGCTCGGCGTGGCGGACACGGCGTCTGCGGAGAAGGTGATCGGGCGCCTGAACACGACCTTGAACGCGCTCGACGTCGACGCGTGCCGGCCGAATCTCGTGGCCGCGCTCGTCGGAGACGCGGCGATGCACACCGTCGAGATCGCGCGTGCGCTGTCCCGCGCGCTGTTCGATTCGCCCGACCGGATCCTGGACTTGGACCTCAACCAGATGCGCGACGAGGAGTCCGTCAACTCGCTCATCGGTCCGCCGCCGGGCTACATCGGCTTCGGCGGCGCGCTGCCCATCCACGAGCTCGCGGTCACCCCGTGCACCGTCGTCGTGGTCGAGGGCGCCGACGTGTGCCACGCGGTCGTCGGCGAGGTGCTCGCCAACGGGCTCGCGCAGGGCTTCATCGAGGACAGCGCGGGCGGCCGCTACTACCTGAGCGACGCCGTGGTCCTCGTGCCCGTCTCGGCGGATACGCCCGAGGCGCGGAAGGTCCCCCTGGGCTCGGTCTTCGGCAGGGGCGACGCGCCTGAGCGCGTGGCGACCGATGCGGCCGCACTGGCCGAGGCGGTCCTCGGGCGGGCGCTGTGCCGGCAGATGGACATGGTGCTCTCGGACCTCGTCGCCGTGACCGATGCGAGCAAGGATGTCTACCTGCGCGATTCCGTTCTGCCGAAGGTGACGCAGCGCTTCGAGAAGCGCGGGCTCAAGATCACGTGGGACGATGGCGTGGTCGACCTGCTGCTCAAAGAGACGTCGAAGCTGTCGGACCTCATCGAGGTCGAGCACTACACCGAGGACCTCGTGTCGGGGCTCGTGCTCGCGAAGGTGGCCTTGCCGCCGCTCGGCGAGGTGCGCCTGGTCCGCCTCGGCGTGAGCGACGGCGCCGTCGTCGCCGAGGAGCGGGAGTAGCGGCCGGACCTCGTCGGGAGCGCCCTCACCTGCGTAGAATGGTACGAGGGAGGTCGGCCGCGGGGGTGAGGTAGTGCAGCCGAACGAGGTCGTGAGCCTAGCGCTGGCGCTGGTCCTCGCGCCGCTGTGCCTTCGCGCGGCCTCGAGGGCGCGCGTCCGAGGACGTGAGTGGTTCTACGCCGCGTTCGCCGTGATGCTCGCTTCGTACGTCTTCACGATCGCGGAGGGGTTCGCAGCTCCCGACCTGCTCAACTTCCTCGAGCATCTCGGCTATGCGGCCTCCGGCCTGCTCTTCCTGCGAGGCATCATCGCGATGCGCACGAGCTGGGGGGCGGCGGCATGAACGCGCTGGTCCCGCTGGCGGATATCATCTCGACGATCGCGTTCGCCGCCTCGGCGGTGCTCGTCCTGCTGGCGCGGCCGGCCAAGCGCGGGGTGTTCGACACCTGGTCGCGCGGGTTCCTGTTCGCCGCGATGGCACTCTACGCGATGGTCGGCGTCTCGAACACGCTCGAGGACCTCGGCGTCACCGCCGCGCTCGACGTGTACGAGGACTACATGGAGCTGCTGTTCGTGCCGCTGCTCGCGTACGCCGCGCACCAGGCGTACATGCGCTCGCTGCTCAACGAGCGCGGGCGGGCGTTCTGGGCGCTCGATCGCCAGCACGAGATGATGCTCTCGGTGATCGACACCGTGCCGTGCGGCATCGTCATCGTCGACGACACCGGCCGCGTGACGTTCGCGAACTCGGCCGCGCGGCGTATCCTCATGGTCTCAGAGGACGCGAGCACCGGCACGCAGCGCCCCGCCGACTGGGTGGCCGTCGATGCGGACGGCAGCCCGCAGGGCTCGGGCGAGCCAGGACGTCTCCCGGCCATCGCGTCGGTGACCGGCTCGGACGTCACCCAGCGCATCCTGTGGCCCGACGGCGAGACGACCGTGCTGTCGGTCAGCTCGACCACCATGCTGTCGCAGGGCGGCGCGCCCGGCGGGTCCGTCGTGGCGTTCGAGGTCGTGGGCGTCGAGCGGTAGCGCGCTGTCGGAGCGCTCGCGTGCGCACCGGCGTCGCTACAATGGCCGCAGGCAGGCTGTCCACCAGTATGCCGCGAGGAGCGCCGTGGACCGCGCAACCGTCACCTTCCACCCGCAAGGCGCCGTCGTGTCGGCGGCCGTAGGTTCGACCGTCGCTGAAGTCGCGCGCGTCGCGGGCGTGCGTGTCGAGGTCCCTTGCGGCGGCACCGGCGTGTGCGGTGGGTGCGCGGTCGTGGCCGAGGGCGACGTCTCCGAGCCGACCGCCGACGAGCGCCGTGCGCTTTCCGCGGCCGACCTCGCGCGCGGCGTGCGGCTGGCATGCCGGGCGCGCGTACTCGGCGCGGTGACGGTCCGCCCGGTGTCCGCTCGCGTCGCGGGCGCCACGCGTGCGGTCACCTCGGCGGCCGTCGAGGGCTACCCCGTCGCGGCGCCGGGCGAGCGGCACGAGGCGACGGGCGCGCGCACGCTCGGGGCCGCCGTGGACGTGGGCACGACCACGCTGGCCGCGGCGCTCGTCGACCTGCGCAACGGTGATGTGCTCGCCACCGCCGCGGCCGACAACCCGCAGGCGGCGTTCGGTGCGGACGTGCTCGCACGCGTCGCGGCGGCGGGCACGCGGGGCGTCGAGGCGCTGCAGGCGTCCGTCGCCGGCGCCGTCGAGGCTCTCGTGACCGGGCTGCTCGCGCGCGAAGGCGCATCGCCGGCCGCGCTGCTCGAGGTCGTGACCGCGGGCAACCCCGCGATGACCCACCTGCTCTACGGCATCGACCCTTCACCGCTTGCCGCCGCGCCGTACGCGGGCGCGCTCACGGCGCCGATGCGGCGAACGGCCGCATCGCTCGGCATGGGCGCCCTCGGTGAGGTGCGCGTCTCGTCGCTCCCGGCGGTCTCGGCGTTCGTCGGCGGCGACGCCGTCGCGGGCGCGGTCGTCACCCGGCTTGCCGACGCGCCGCGCGGGACGCTGCTGGTCGATCTCGGGACCAACGGCGAGGTGCTGCTCGCGACCGGCGACGGCCTGCTGGCGACCTCTGCCGCGGCCGGTCCGGCGTTCGAGGGCGGCGCGATCGAGTGCGGGATGCGCGCCGAGGACGGGGCGATCGAGCGGGTGCAGTGGGCCGACGGGCGCCTCGCCGTCGGGACGGTCGGCGGCGCTCCGGCGCGCGGCATCTGCGGCAGCGGATTGCTGGACCTCGTCGCAGCGCTGCTCGACGCCGGCATCCTCGACAGCGAGGGGCGCATGCGCGCCGCCGGGCCGCTCGGTGCGCGCGCACGCGAACGTGACGGTGAGGTGGTGTTCGAGGTCGCCGACGGCGTCGTGCTCACGCAGGGGGACGTTCGCGCGGTGCAGCTCGCGTGCGGCGCCGTGCGGGCCGCGTGCACGCTGTTGCTCGAGGAAGCGCGCGTCCCGCGCGGCTCGGTGCCGCGCGTACGTATCGCCGGCGGTTTCGGCTACCATGCGTGCGAGCGCTCGCTGCTGCGGCTCGGCGTGCTCGACGAGTCCTGGGCGGGCCGCGTGCACGCTGCCGGCAACACGTCGCTCGCGGGTGCCGTCGCGGTGCTGGCGAGTCCCGCGGCACGCGAGGCGGCCGAGGTGGTCGCCGCAGCAGCCCGCACGCTCGACCTGGCGCCGCATCCGCGGTTCCGGGAGGTGTTCGTCGCCTCGCTCGCGTTCCCCGACCGGCCGTGAACGATCCCGTCGCGAAGGAAGGCTCGTGAAGATGAAGCGGACCCTGTACGTCCTGGTGGCCATGGCTGCGCTCGCCGCGCTGGCAGCCGGCTGCTCGGGCGGCGGCTGCGCGAAGGCCGAGTCACCCGGCGGCTGGGACACCAAGCCCGCGGCCGACTTCAAGTCGTGGATGGACGCGACGCTGGGCGGCGCGCCCTGGTACGCGAAGGTGACCACCGTCGACCAGACGACGCGTCTCGGCGTGCCGGTCGTCTACGTGCGCACGAGCATGGCGAACGCCGAGCGCGACGTCGCGCTGTCCGACATCATGGCCCGTGCGTCGACCGCCACGGCTGCGCCGTTCGACGGCATCCTCTACATCTTCGGCGAGCAGGACATGCCGGTCTCAGCGTCGCTCGGATCGGTCCCCGCTGCATCCGAGCTGCCCGCGGCTCCCGCCAAGGCCGAGGAGATGGCGTCGTGGCTGGAGTCCGCCTACGGGTCGACCAAGGAGCCCTGGCTCGCGCACGTGACAGGGTCGCGCGCGGATGCGCAGCGCGGCGCCGTCGTGGTGACGACCGACCTCGACTTCGCGAGCACGGACGACCGGTGGCTCGGCGCGACCGTGCTCGAGGCGATGCGCAGCTCGAAGCAGGCGTTCGCCTCGCAGATCGTGGTGCTGTACGCCGACGGGAGCAACGAGAACTCCAGCCCGATGTAGCGCACGTGAAGGGTGCCGTCCGTGCGCCGATGATGGCACGCCCCTTGCACTTGCCGGGGCGTTGAGAGTCCGCCGAGGGAGGGACCCCGGTGCGGAGCATGACAAGGATGCGTGACCACCTCACGCCGTGGCTCGTCGTCGCGGTGGCGGCCGTCGCGTTCCTGCCGCTGGTCGTCTCGGGTGGGTGCGTCATCGCCTGCGAGCTCGGGGCGATGCCCACCGGCGCCTGCGGCCACGCCGCGATGACCGGTGCGGACGTGCACATGTCGGGCGAGATGCTCGCGAGCGCGCCGCCGGTCCAGCCGTCGATCGCGGCGGTCACCCTGCTCGTCCTCGTCGTCGCGCTGATGCTGGCCGGCGCGGGCCCGGGCTTCGTCTCGGCCTTCGCGCAGACTCCGGGCGACGCCCGCGCAGGGACCCGATTGCGCGTCTGACACCACCGTTGCGGCCGCCGTGCCCGATCGGCGCGGCGGCGTAGGCGCGCGTCCGCACCGCCGCAGGTGCAGGCGTGCGCCCCTGCTCATGCGACGTGCACGATCGCTCGTCGCCGCAACGGAAGGTATCGAACGCCCATGAACCTGTTCATCGCAGCGCTGCTGGTCGGCCTCGCGACGAGCTTCCACTGCGTGGCCATGTGCGGCCCGCTCGTGCTGACCTACGCGGTCAAGGACGAGACCGAGGGCCCCTGGCTGCGCCGGATGCTCCCGCACCTCGCCTACCAGGGCGCGAAGATCGTCAGCTACGTCATCGTCGGCCTGCTGCTCGGCAGCGTCGGCCTGCTGCTCGGCCTCGACGAGTCCCTCGGCGGGCTGCGCGGCTACTTCATCGTGGTCGCATCGGTCCTGATGGTGCTCCTCGGCCTGCAGATGACCGGGCGCTTCCCCGCACTCAACCGTTTCGTCCCGCGCCCGCCCGAGGCGCTCGTGCGCGCGCTGTCGCGCACCCGCTCGAAGGCGCGCGCCGAGGCGGCCGAGGGCAAGGTCTCGCTCGGCACGCCCGTCACGTTCGGCCTGCTCACCGGCCTGATGCCGTGCGCGCCGCTCATGGCGCAGCAGGCGGCGGCGGCCGCGAGCGGCTCGCCGGTGTCCGGCGCGACCATCATGCTCGGCTTCGGGCTGGGCACCGTGCCGCTCATGCTCGGCTTCGGCGCCGTGGCGGGAGCGCTGTCGCAC
>VAUM01000097.1 GCA_005774595.1 Actinomycetota bacterium | reverse complement strand
GCTCCTACGTGCTCCTGGGTGGGCTCGTATGGCTCGGGTTCGGCGCGTTCGGCGCGCTCGAGCCGCTGTACTTCCGGGACACATTGCACACGCAAGTCTCGGCCATCGGGTGGGTCAACGCCGTGTTCGCGATCGGCATGATCGCAGGCTCGGCGCTGCTCACGCGCCTGCCCGCGCGGACGGTCTCGGCGCGGGGGCTCGCGCTGATGTCGGTGCTCACGGGGCTCGGTGCGCTGCTGTACCTGGCGTGGCCCGACGTGCGCCTCACCGCGGCCGGAGGCTTCGTGTGGGCGATCGCGATCGGCATCCTCGACCCGCTGAGCCGCACGCTGATCCACCGCGACACGCCGCACAAGCTCGTCGGCCGCGTGGTGGGCGCCGGCGAGACCCTGCGGACCTTCGGCGAACTCGCGCCTCTCGCGGTGGCCCCGGCCGCCGCGGCGCTGCTCGGCGTGCGAGAGACCATGATCGCGGGCGGACTGCTCACCGCGGCACTGTCCGCGGCCACGTGGTTCGAGGCGCGCACGGTGGATCGGCTCACCGCCGGCGCTGCGCCGGTGCCGATCGCTCCCGCGCATCCGTCCGGCGAGCCCCTGTCGCCGAACCCGTAGCAGCACGCGACGCGGCCCCGCGCCCTCCCCCGCGGGGCACGGGACCGCATCCATTCGCGCGCGCTGTCGCGGACTACGCCTTCGGGCGCTTGCGGCCCCGCTTCGGGCCGCCCGTGCCGGCGCCCTCGGGCTCGTCGCGGAGCAGTTCGTCCGGATCGAGCCAGTCCGAGGGCATCGACCGCGACATGCAGCACGCCACCTCGTGTGTCGCGCTCGACAGCCGGTCGAACGCCCGCGTCTGCCCGTCCTCGTCGGGACGGAAGTTGAGCATCCTGCCCTCGCGTACGCCCATGCTGCGCCCGACGGCGTACGCGTCCTGGTTCGCGCCCAGGTAGACGAACTCGTAGTCGCGGTTGTCCTGGCGCTCCTCGATCATGCGGAAGATCCTCTGCCGGTCGTACTCGCGGCTCGCGTTCTCCATTCCGTCGGTCATGATCACGACGAGCACCTTGCCCGGCCGGCCGTGGCGCGCGATGTGATCGTCGACGCCCTTGATCGTGTGCCCGATCGCGTCGTACAGCGCAGTGCAGCCGCCCGGCGCGTAGCTCGCATAGTCGAGGTCCGCCACCTCGGCGGCCGGCACGACGCCGCACACCCTCACGAACTCCGTGTCGAACATCATGAGCGACATGAGCGTTCCGGAGCGCTTCGCCTGGTCGTTCTTGTACTCGTTGAAGCCCGAGATCGTCGCGTCCCGGATCACGTCCATCGAGCCCGACTTGTCGAGCACGAACCCGATCAGGATGCCGCCGTCCGCCTTCTTCTTGCGCTTGTCGGCCATGGGGCCCACCCCTTTCCTCTCTGTCGTCCGCCACCCTAGCCCCGGGGTCTGACATCGGCCGCTGTGCTTCGCCCGAAACGGTGGTAGAATCCTGTGTTGCCAGCACTGTCAAGCGTATTTACCCACTTGTCAACCGTGTTTACCCACGAGTAGAATCCGCAGGTGAGAACCTGCGCGAAGGGCGTCATCAGATGGAGTTCGGAACCAGACTGCGGGAACTGCGCGTCGCGTCGGGCGCCACGCTCGCCGACGTCGCGGAGGCGACCGGCATCAGCGTCCCGATGCTCTCGCGCATCGAGAACGGGCAGCGTCTACCCTCTCCCCGATTCACCGAGGCGCTCGCGCGCTACTTCGGCATGCCTGCCGAGGACCTGCTCGCCGATGTCGTGAGCGACAGCATGCGCACTCGCTACGGCATGGAGCCGGACTCGTACCGAGGCGCCATGGAGGACGACGCGCGCTGGGAGCCCGCGCGGCGCCGGATGCGCGCGATCGGCGAGCAACTCAGGCGGGACGCGAGCGAGTTCGAGGTGCGAAGCGTCGCGGCGCCGGCCGGCGAGCCGACGGCGCCACCGGGTCCGCCTCCTTCGCCACGGGCCGAGGGGGACCGTGTGGTGGGCATCGCCCCGACCTCACCCCGCGACCCCGCCGAACGCGAGAAGCGCCGCGCGGCCGAAGCCTTGTTCTTCCACGAAGAGGCGCGCGCGATCGAGGACAGCTCGATCGAGGAGCGCGCAATCGGAGGCCGGGCGATCGAGGAGCACTCGATCGATGACCGGGCGATCGGGGCCATGCCTGATCAGGAAGCGGCGCACCGCCTCGAGAGCCGGCGCGAACCTCGGGACCGCGCCGTCCGCGCGTACACCGAGCGCCCTGTCGCCGAGCTGTTCGGCGGCGCGGCCCCCGGCAGTCCCGCAGGGGACGCCGCGCTCGCCCAGCGCTCCGCCCTGCGCCGCCTCCGCGAGATGCTGCGCTCGCCTGACCCCGGCACCCGCGACGCCGCGCTGCACGCCGCCGCAGACCTCGCCGCCGACCCGCTTGAGCTGCTGCGCGAGGCGGCCGCGAGCGCGGATCCGGACACCCGCGACGCCGCGCGGCGGCTGCTCGACCGGCTCGGCCGGTGAGCGTGCTCCCCGATGGCCCGCATCCCGCGGACGCCCCCGCGTCCGGCCGCGCCCCGACCCGCGTGTTCATCCGTCACTGAAACCTGAGCGTCCGGCGCGCTATCATCATCGACGCAGCGATCCCGGGGGGGTACACGCATGAGCGCACTTGCCGACGCCACCACGCAGATGCTCGAGCCGCACGTCGGGGCGGTGATCGCTCAGGGCTGTCTCCGCGCGGTCGGGCAGGCCGCAGGCAAGACACCCGAGACCATCGGTCCGTCGGACTGGCCGGCGGTCGAGGCCACCGTGCGGGGGTTCCTGCGGCCGGTCGCGCCCCCCGGCACGATCGACTCCCTCATCGAGCGCATCAAGGCGGTCGGCGGTGTCTGACGCGGCGGCGGCGGCCGCTCCCGCATCGCCGCTCTCGGCGCGCACGCGCGTTCTCGGTGCGGCGAGCCTCGCGTTCATCGCGCTGCTGGTCGTACTCGCGCTGCTCGGCATCGTCGACGAGACCGGCGCGTACGCCGGCGCCATCGGCTACGGCGCCTTCGCCTCGGTGTTCGCGATCATCCAGGCGCGACGCCTCGGGGCAGGACCGCAGCGCACCCAGTGGGTGCTCATCGGCGCGAGCATCAGCGCGTTCATCGCGGGCGACATCGCGACCGTCGCGAACGAGGAGCTCGGACAGGGCGCCATGCTCGCCGCCGCGCAGCTGTTCTACCTTCTGCAGTTCGTGACACTGAGCTGGGCGATGATGACGGCGTCGCTCGCCTACCGCGCGATGCTCGACTTGCGGCGCAGCGCCGCCATCGCCTTCGGCACCGCGGCAGCGCTCGCAACCGCGGCGACCGCGCTCGGTGCGCTCGGAGGGTTCGGCGCCGGGAAGCTCGTGGGCATCGACAAGTTCCTCGCAGTGTACTTCCCCATCGCCGACCTGCTGTTCATGTTCGGCCCGGCGCTGTTCGTGCTGCTCGTCTCAAGGCAGATGGGTGCGGCGAGGTTCGCCTGGCCGTGGATCGCGGTCGCGGTCGGCTCGGCGGTGTTCGCGCAGACCGACGTCATGTACTACTACCTGCAAGGCTGGCAGGGCGAGCTCAACGTCGGCTTCATGGTCGTGGGCGCCGGCCGCCTGCTCGCCGCACTGCTCTTCGCCATCGGGTCCTCGCTCGCACGCGACGTGTTCGCGCTGTAGACGCACGCCGTCAGAACGGCAAGGCGGCCCCGGTCATCCCGGCGATCATCCCGCCGATGTAGGGCACGAGCCACACGAGCCACACCACGAGGCTGAAGCGGTGGAAGCGCTCCCTTGCGCGGTCGCTGCCGCGCACCAGCACCACCGTCGCCCACACCGCGTGCGCCGCCATCAGCCAGATGGCGATCTGCCCGGTCCAGGTATGCAGCATCGTCCAGTCGACGCCCGGCCCGTTGATCAGGTCCATCGCGTAGGTCCCGGCCGCGTCGAACGCGAGTCCGAGCCAGAACGCCACGAGATGCCACGGCCGCAGGTAGCGCGCGAGCCGCTCGGCCCACACGCCGACGGTGTAGAACGCCAGCGCAAGCGTGATGAGCGTGGTGGCGAGGGGCAGGATCGGGTCCATGCGCCGCAGTCTACCCGACCGTATGGTGGCGCGCCTGCTACCAGTCACCGCCCCTGACCCGGTCAGAGTCCTGACGGGCCCATGACGCCGCCTGCCACTCGCGCTCGGCCTCGGCAGCGCGTGACGGCGGACGGCCTCTACGAGGCGCTCGCGCCCGGACCGCCTCGCATGCGGCGGACGAAGGCGGCAGACACGCGATCGGGCAGCAGGCCGTACAGCCAGCAGCCCGTGCAGAACCCCGCCAGCGACTCGAGCGCCGCGAAGACGAGGAACGTCCCCGTCACGCCGTAGAAGAACGCCGGCGCCGCGGGGAAGCCGTATGCGGCCACGAGCCCGAGCGCGCTCATCGCGAGCCCGATCACAGCCGCGAAGCGCTTGGGCGCGGAGTCGCTCATCCGCTTGGGCAACCGCAACCCCCGGGCGATGAGGTTCGCAGCGCGGCAGCTCGGGCTGTACGCGAAGCCCGCAACGACCTTGAGAGCGAAGTCGAGCACGAGGTACGCGAGCACCCACCGGTACGGCGTGAGCAGCGCCACGGCGAGCACGGCCATGGCGATGCCGCCGTTGACGCGCGCGGCGTTCTCGTCGATGCGCTCGGTGCTGATCGGACAGCGCGGCTCGTCCTCGGGCATGTCGTGGACCTCCTTCGGTGCTCCCCCCGCGCATGAGTATCCCACTGGAAGCGCCTGCGGGCACGCGCCTCCGCGACGAACGGCGCTCGCCTGTCCGCGGGCGCTACATGCGCTGGGGCGCGCCGACGCCGAGCAGGCCGAGCGCGGTCGCGAGCACCACGCGCGTCGCATCGGCGAGTGCGAGCCGCGCGCCGGTCAGCGCGTCGTCGTCGCCGACCACCTGGCACACGGTGTAGAAGCGGTGGAACGTCGCCGCCAGGTCCTCGGCGTACGCGGCGAGCTTGTGCGGGGCGAGCGCCTCGGCGGCGGCCTCTACCACCTCGCCGAACTCGGCCAGCTTGCGCAGCAGTGTGAGCTCGGCGTCGTCGGTCAGCAGCGCGAGATCCGGCGAGGCGGGTACGACCGCGGACACGTCCGCGCTCTCGTCGGCGGTGTCGGCGCCCGCGGCCTTGCGCAGGATCGAGCAGATGCGTGCGTGCGCGTACTGCACGTAGTAGACGGGGTTGTCGGCAGACTGCGCCTTGGCCACGCCGATATCGAAGTCGACCTGCTGGTCGGTGCTGCGCCGCAGGAACCAGTAGCGCGCCGCGTCGGCGCCGACCTCGTCGAGCAGCTCCTCGAACGTGACCATCTCTCCGGTGCGTTTGGACATGCGCACGGCCTCGCCGTCGCGGAACAGGTTCACGAGCTGGCCGATGACCACGTCGAGCTGGCCTTCGTGCCCGAGCGCCGCGACGGCGGCCTTCATGCGCGGCACGTAGCCGTGGTGGTCGGCGCCCCAGATGTCGATGACGCGGTCGAAGCCGCGCACGTCGAGCTTGTCCCAGTGGTACGCGATGTCGGCGGCGAAGTACGTGTACTCCCCGTCGGACTTGCGCAGGACGCGGTCCTTGTCGTCGCCGAACGCCGTCGACCGGAACCAGACGGCACCCTCCTCCTCGAAGATGTGGCCGAGCTCGGTGAGGCGCGCGATCGCCTGCTCGATCTCGCTCGGGCCGCCCTCTGGCTGCCCGGCATGCAGCGTGCGCTCCGAGAACCACACGTCGAAGTCCACGCCCATCCCGTGCAGCACGCGCTTGAGGTGGTTCGCCAGCACGAGCTCGTAGCCCAGCTCACGGCAGCGGAGCGCGAGCTCGCCCGGCGGCAGGTCCGCGAGCGCGTCACCCTGCTGCGCGCGGACCTCCTCGGCGATCTCGGCTATGTACGCGCCGCGATAGCCGTCCTCGGGGAACTCGACCTCACGGCCGAGCAGCTCGAGGTAGCGCGCCGCGACGCTCGCCCCGAACACGTCCATCTGCACGCCGGCGTCGTTGACGTAGAACTCGCGCTCGGCCCGCCAGCCCGCATGCTCGAGCACGCGCGCCATCGAGTCGCCGAGCGCCGCCCAGCGCCCGTGGCCGACGTGCATCGGCCCGACCGGGTTGGCCGAGACGAACTCGACCTGCACGCGGCGGCCGTGGCCGAGGTCGCAGCGCCCGTACGCGGCGCCGGCCGAGCGCACGTCCGCGACGACGCGCTGCAGCGCGGACGCCGACAGGCGCAGGTTGATGAAGCCGGGGCCGGCCACCTCGGGCGTGCCCTCGACATCCGGGTGCGCGGCCATGCGC
>VAUM01000096.1 GCA_005774595.1 Actinomycetota bacterium | reverse complement strand
CCCTCCTCCACGTCGGCGGCCACGCCGCCGAGGACGAGCATCCGCGCGGCGACCTGCTCGCACGCCTCGGCCAGGCGCGGCGGCCCCTCGCCGGAAAGCACCGCGATCGCCTCGGCGACCTCGAGCGCGTTTCCCACCGCGTCGCCGAGCGGAGCGTCCATGTCCGTCACCACGGCCGAGAACCGCTTCCCGAACGCCGCGCCCACGCGCGCGAGCTCGCCGGCGAGCGCGCGCGCGGCTGCGGGCGTGCGCATGAACGCGCCCGAGCCGCACTTCACGTCGAGCAGCACCGCGTCGGCGCCGCCCGCGACCTTCTTGCTGACGATCGAGCTCACGATCAGCGGCACAGACGGGACCGTGCCGGTCACATCACGCAGCGCGTAGAGTAGGCGGTCCGCTGGAACCACGTCGTCGGTCTGCGCCATCACCGCGACGCCGACCCGCGCGACCTGCCGCGCGAACTCGTCGGCAGAAAGCGCGGTCCGCAGCCCCGGGACCGACTCGAGCTTGTCCAGCGTCCCGCCTGTGTGCCCGAGACCGCGGCCGGACATCTTGGCCACCGGCACGCCGCACGCGGCGACCACCGGCGCGACCACGAGCGTCACCGTGTCACCCACGCCGCCGGTCGAGTGCTTGTCGACCTTCACGCCGGGCACGCCCGAAAGGTCGAGCGTCGTCCCGGACCCGACCATCGCCCGCGTCAGCCACACGGTCTCGTCGGCGTCGAGGCCGCGCAGGAAGGCGGCCATCAGCCACGCCGCCATCTGGTAGTCCGGCACCGCGCCGGCGACGTAGCCGCCGACGAGCGCGGCGATGTCCGCCTCGGCGTGCTTCGCGCCGTCGCGCTTCGCCTCGATCAGTTCGACCGCCGGCACCACTCAGCCGCGCACCTCCCTCAGGAAGCTTGTCCCCCTCCCGCACGCGCCTGCCATCCCGTAGAAGTCGAGCACCGTCTCGCCGACGTCGGCCATCGTCTCGCGCGTGCCGAGATCGGCCCCGCGCGCCCGCGCGCCCTTCACGAGCGCGATGAGCGGCACGTACTCGCGCGAGTGGTCCGTGGACGGCGTCGTCGGGTCGCAGCCGTGGTCGGCCGTCACCACCAGCAGGTCGCCGTCGCACATCGCTTCGAGCAGCTCCGGCATGCGGGCGTCGACCGCCTCCAGACCGCGCGCGTAGCCCGCCGCGTCGTTGCGGTGGCCCCACACCATGTCGAAGTCCACGAGGTTCGCGAAGACGAACCCCGCATCGTCCGAGGCGACCCTCGCGACGAGCCTGTCGAAACCGTCCATGTTGTCCGTGACGTGCGGCGACTCGCAGACGCCGCGCCACGCGAAGATCTCGCCGATCTTGCCAACGCCGAAGCAGGGCACCCCCGCCCCGGTGAGGCGGTCGAGCACGGTCGGCTCGGACGGCTCGAGCGCGAAGTCGCGCCGGCGGTGCGTGCGCGCGTACGCGCCGCCCGCGTCCGGGCCCGCGAACGGACGCGCGATGACGCGCCCGACGGCGTGCTCGCCCGTCAGTACGCGGCGCGCCGCCTCGCAGATCGCATACAGCCGCTCCACGGGCACGACGTCCTCGTGCGCCGCGATCTGGAACACCGAGTCCGCCGAGGTGTAGACGATGACCTTGCCGGTGGCGACGTGCTCGTCGCCGAGATCCTGGATGATCGCGGTCCCGCTCGCAGGGCGGTTGCCGAGCCACCCGGGCACGCCGGACTCGCGCACGAACGCGTCGAGCACCTCGGGCGGGAAGCCGTCGGGGTACGTCGGGAACGCGCGCGCGAGGTGCAGGCCCATCATCTCCCAGTGGCCGGTCGTGGTGTCCTTGCCCGCCGACAGCTCGCCGCACCGGCCCCACGAAGCGGTCGGCGCCTCGGCGGGCGGCACGCCCGCGACCTCGGTCACGCGCCCGAGCCCCATCGCCCCGAGGTTCGGCATCGCGAGCCCGCCCGCGGCGCGCGCGGTGTTGCCGAGCGTGTTCGACCCCTCGTCGCCGTAGTCGCCCGCGTCGGGGAGCGCCCCGCACCCCACGCTGTCGAGGACGACGACGACCGCCCTCGGCGCACGGGGCACTAGATCACCACCCGTTCGACCTCGTCGAGGCTCGTGATGCCGGCGGCGACCTTGTCGAGCGCATCCCGGCGCAGCGTGCACATCCCGTTGTCCATGGCGATCTTGCGCAGCTGGTCGACCGGCGCCTCGTGGAGGAACAGGCGCCTGAGCTCGTCGTCGATCTCCATGATCTCGTACAGGCCGATGCGCCCCCGATAGCCCGTGCCGAAGCACTCCGGGCACCCGACCGCCTCGTACGGCTTGACGGTCTTGGCCTCCTTGAGGTCGAATCCCGCCCGCATGAGTGTGGCGGCGTCGACCTTCGCGTGCTTCTTGCACTTGACGCACAGCCGCCGCGCCAGGCGCTGGGCGACCACTCCCAGCAGAGCCGAGCTCGTGATGTAGGGCGCCACGTCCATGTCGAGCAGGCGCGTCAGCGCGCTCGGCGCGTCGTTCGTGTGTATCGATGAGAGCACCAGGTGGCCCGTCAGCGCCGCACGGATGGCGATCTCGGCGGTCTCCGGGTCGCGGATCTCGCCGATCATCACGATGTCCGGATCGCAGCGCAGCATCGTGCGCAGCCCGGTGGCGAACGTCAGCCCTATCCGCGGGTGGACCGCCATCTGCATGACCCCGTGCATCTGGTACTCGATCGGGTCCTCGATCGTCACGACCTTGCGCTCGACCGTGTTGAGCTCGCGCAGCCCCGCGTACAGCGTGGTGGTCTTACCCGAGCCCGTCGGCCCCGCGATGAGCACCGCACCGTACGGGCGCGACAGGAACCACCGGAACCGCTCGAGGTGCTGCGCACTCATGCCGAGGTCGTCGAGCTCCTTGAACGACAGCTCCGCGTTCAGGATCCGGATGACGATGCTCTCCCCGAACGGGGTCGGCAGGGTCGCCACGCGCAGGTCGAGCGGGCGCCCCTCGTAGGTCAGCGCGATGCGGCCGTCCTGCGGCCGCCGCCGCTCGGAGATGTCCATCTCGGCCATGATCTTGATGCGGCTGGTCACGCCGGCGCGCGAGACGGACGGGATCTCCATCGCCTCGTGCAGGACGCCGTCGACGCGGTACCGCACGCGGACCGCCTTGTTGAGCGGCTCGACGTGGATGTCGCTGGCGCCGTCGCGCACCGCGGTGCGGATGATCTGGTTCACCAGGCGCACCACCGGCACGTCCTCGCCGGCGAGCGCCGCCTCGTCCTCGACCTCCTCGACGACCTCAGCCCCGGCCGCCTCGGCGACCTCCACCAGCGCCTCCGAGGCCTCGGCGTACTTGTCGATCGCGAAGCGGATCTGCGACTCGGTGGCCACGACCGGCAGCACGGCCTGGCCCGAGCGCATCTCGGCGTCGTCGATGGCCTGGATGTCGAGCGGGTCGGACATGGCGAGTACGAGACGGCCGTCCTCGAAGCCGATCGGGACCATGCTGCGGCGCCGCATCAGGCGCTCGGGCACGAGTGCGACGGCCGCGCGGTCGATCGTCAGCGCGGCCAGGTTGACGAAGCGCAGGCCCTTCTGGCCCGCGAGCGTCTGCGCGAGCTGGTCCTCCGAGATGATGAGGTTGTGGACGAGGATGTCGCCGATCTTGTGGCCTTCGCGGGTCTGGATCTCCAGGACCTCATCGAGCACTGCCTGGGTGATGAGCCCGGCGCGTACGAGCATCTCGCCGAGCCGCTCGCGGCTGAAGTCCACTGCCGGCCCCCTTCCGCGCCGCGGAGGCGCTATGCCTGCCGGCGCGCGATCGACAGCAGCCACTCGGCGACGAGCAGCGCGACCACCGTCGCCGCGGCCTCGACGTCGAAGACCCCGCCGTAGTTGTTCTGGATGTCCGCGAGGCCGAGCGGCAGGTCGATGGCCTCGGTGACCTTGACGACCGCCTTGCCCCAGTCGGTGACGGCGGTGACGCCGAAGAAGCGCACGATGAGGCCCGCACACAGGAGCACGGCCACGACCACGAGCACGTCCATGATCACGGTGATGACGGTGCGGACCGGCCTCGACGACGACATCGTTGCGCCTCCCCAGACTCGTGAACGGCGACGGCGCGACGCCGTCACCGACGATTATGGGGGTTGCCGCACAGAGGCGCCACCGCTTGCGCGCCGCGCGTCGCGGCACCGGCGTGGCAGCTGAAGGCGGGCGGCTAGCGGAGCGAGTCGGACACGACCCGCCCGATGAGCTTGCCCGCGACCTCCTCCGGCGACGGCTGGTCGGCGAGAGCGGCCTTGGCCTGCGCGACACGGTCCGCGCGCACGTCGGGCAGCTCGTCCACCGACTCGCGCACGCGCGCCAGCAGGTCGCCCGAGACGGTCCGGGACGATGCCGAGCGGGCGTCGGAGCCGTGGCCGGTACGGAGGTACTCGGCGGCCAAACGGGCTTGTTCGTCGGAGATGATCATCTTGTCGTGAGGTATCGGAGTGCGGCCGCCGCGACTTGAGCATCGACTTGGGCGCGCTCCCCGCGGCCCGACGAACGGTGACCGTCTCCCCACGCCCCGAGAAGAGGGGGAGCCCCAAGGCCGGCACCTTGAGGCTCAGGGGTAAGGGGGTTGCACGAGGCAACGCTCCTGAACGCATTCTAGGACGGCGCCGCGGGCGTTTCAAGGGGCTGTTCGCGCATTGTGAAGGCGCGCGCAATCTCCTGAACGAACCTGAGCCGCGCCGCCCGCACGCGGTGTCAGCGCCCCAAGAACGCCCCGAGCGCGTAGAGGCGGCCGGCCAGAGGCCACACGCCGACCAGGACGACGAGCCCCGCACACACGAGGGTCACGACCAGCGGACGCACCGGCGTCTCGCCGCGCGCCGTGCCGGTGCCGGGCATCTCGCCCGCGTCGCTCCCCGCACCCCGCACCTCGTCCACGAACAGCGACCGCACCACCGCGCCGTAGTAGCCGAACGACACGACCGATCCGATCACACCGAGCACCGCGAGCCACGCGAAGCCGTGGTCGACCGCGTCCCAGAAGACGTACAGCTTGCCCCAGAAGCCCGCCGTCAGCGGGATGCCGGTGAGCGACAGCATGCACGCGGCCATCGCAGCGCCCAGCCACGGCCGCTCCCGGCCAAGGCCGGCGAGACCGGCGACGCTGCCGTCCCATGCGGGACGCGCCGCCCGTACCCCGTCGGCCGCGATGAAGGCGCCCGTCGCCGCGATCGCGTAGGTCGCACCCATGAGTGCGACGCTGAACGCCGACGCGTGGTCCGTCGGCGCGAGCCCGACGAACAGGTAGCCCGCCAGAGCGATGCCCGAGTACCCGAGCATCCGGCGGTAGGACGCCTGCTTCAGGGCGGCGAGGTTGCCGTAGACGATCGAGAAGATCGCGAGCAACGCCAGGGGCCAGCGAGCGTCGGACGCCATCCCCTCGAAGGCGGACTGCTTGATCAGCACGGTCGCGGCCACGACCGCTGCCGCCTTCGGCGCCCCGGCCATGAACGCGGCGGCCGGCACGGGCGCGGTCTCGTACACGTCGGGCGCCCACGCGTGGAACGGCCAAGCCGCCAGCTTGAACGCGAACACCGCGATCAGCAGCACCATCGCCAGCGGCGCGGCGCCGCCACCGACCGCGATCGCGGACGCCACCTGGTCGTACCGCGTGTGGCCGCCGTACAGGCCGACGAGCACCGACAGCGCAAGCACGAACGCCCCTGTGGCGACCGCGCCCTGCACGAAGTACTTCATCGCGGCCTCTTCGGACCGCCTGTCGCCGCTCGACGCCGTCAGCGCGTACGCGGCGATCGCCGAGGTCTCGACCGCGACGAACAGCACAACGACGTCCCGCGTCCCCGCGATGACGGCCGTCGCGGCCGCCATGAGCGCGACGAGCGCAGCCGTGCGCCCGGATGCTGCGCCCTCCGACCCCGACGCGGCGATCACGAGCCCGGCCAGCGCGAACACGATCGCGGCCACTCCGCCGCTCCCGATGTATGCCGAGGCGGTGCCCTCCTGCGTCAACGGTATCGCCGCCGCCGCAACGGCCGCGCCGAACGCCCCGCCCATCGCGATCCACCGGGCGGCGCGCGGCGCCCCGAACGCGTCGGCCGCCAGTGCGCCCACGGCACCGCCCGCGCACAGCGCGAGCGCCAGGTACCCGAGGATGCCGGCGCTCACCGCACCACCCCCGTCACGAGCTTCCCGACCGTCTCGAGCCATCCCGACGACAGCGCGAGCACGGCGCCCGGCCACACGCCGAGCACGAGCGCGCCGACCGCCAGCGGGGCCGCTGCCATCCATTCGTGCGAGCGCAGGTCGGGCATGCCGTCCGGCAAGGGCTCGGACGGACCCGAGC
>VAUM01000095.1 GCA_005774595.1 Actinomycetota bacterium | reverse complement strand
CGTCAGATGTGTATACGCGACAGCGGACGATGTCATCTCTCGCCCGACCTACAAGCGGTCCGGCGCCACCGGCGACGAGGCGTTCGGGCTCGAGCTCGGCAAGACCGCGTTCGCGCTACGGGTCGTCGAACCACTGCGGGACGCGCAGGGCCGGATCGTCGGCTACGAGGAGATGGGCGAGGAGATCGACCACTTCCTCGACTCGATGAAGGCACAGACGCGTGACGAGTACGCCATGGTGCTCGACAAGTCGCGCCTGGAGCACCAGCAGTGGATCGACGTCCGCCGGGCGTCCGGCAAGGGCGACAACTGGGACCGCGGCATCGCGAACGCGCTGTGGTGCGCCACGACCGCGGACACTTCGCTCACCGAGTTCGAGGGCGCGTGCGCGTCATTGCCCGCCAGCGGGACGGACCTCGGGATCGTGCGGTCCGGCGATCGCACCTACGCCCGCTCGGTCTTCCCGATCGACGATGCGAACGGCGACGCGATCGGCGCGATCGTGGTCGCGACCGACCTCACCGAGACGAAGACCCGCTACGGCGGCCGCATCCTCGCCACCGCGCTCGCCTCGATAGGCCTAGCGGTGGTGTGCGCGGCGATCTTCCTGCTGACGCTCCAGCGGACCGTGTTCGCGCCTCTGGCCCGCATGGAGGCGCGCATGATCGACGCGGGCGAGCGGCTGGCCGGCGGCGACTTCGGGCTCGAGGGCATCGCCGAGCAGGTCAGGGATGATGAGATCCGCGGCTTCGAGACCTGGCTCGTGCGGTTGTACCATGCCGCCGGCGAGACCGTGCGCTCGCTGCTGCGGGAGCGGGACGAGCGCGAGGGGCCGTTCGGCGAGGGGTGACGCCGCCCGCGCTCCGGCGGCGTGCTGTGGCGTCGCGCGCGCGGTTCGCCTACGCTGGTGCGGCGTCGCTGCACGGAGCTGCCGGGCGTGAGAGACGCTCGCGAGAGGGTATCTGCAGGGAGATGAGCGAGTGCCGGCCGCTCGCGCACGAGATGAGGAGGGTGCATCCATGCCGAAGATCACCGCAGACCAGGTCCGAGTCCCGGCTGACGTGCCGGCCGAGTTCCGCGACACCTACGTCGAGAACCACCTGAAGGCGACGCAGGGCACCGGGCGGCTCATGCTGTTCGCCTGCGACCAGAAGATCGAGCACCTCAACGACGACTTCTACGGCGAGGGCATCGACGCCGCAGACGCCGAGCCGGAGCACCTGTTCCGCATCGGCTCGCAGGGCACGATCGGCATCCTCGCCGGGCAGCGCGGCCTCGTCGCCCACTACGCGGCCGACTACCCGCAGCTGAACTACCTCGTGAAGATCAACAGCAAGACGCACCTGGTCAAGACGGCCCAGGAGGACCCGTACAGCCCGCAGCTGTACGACCTGCAGACCGTGCTCGACCTGCGCGACAACGGCGTCAACGTGGTCGGCGTCGGCTACACGATCTACCTCGGTAGCGAGTACGAGGCCGCCATGATGACCGAGGCGGGCCAGCTCATCGCCGACGCGCACTCGGTCGGCCTGCTCGTCGTGCTGTGGATCTACCCGCGCGGCAAGGCCGTCGAGAACGAGAAGGACGCGCACCTCATCGCCGGCGCCGCCGGCGCGGCATGCTGCCTCGGGGCCGACTTCGTGAAGGTCAACCCGCCGAAGAAGTCCGAGATCGCCTCCTCGGCCGAGCTGCTCAAGGAGGCGGCAGCGGCCGCCGGGCGGACCGGTCTCGTGTGCGCCGGCGGCTCGACCGTCGACGCGCAGACGTTCCTCACGCAGCTGTGGGAGCAGATCCACGTCGGCGGCGCGATGGGCAACGCGACCGGGCGCAACATCCACCAGCGCTCGCTCGACGAGGCCGTGCGCCTGACCAAGGCCATCAGTGCGATCACGATGGACGACGCCGACGTCGAGCGCGCCCTGCGGGTGTTCGCGGGCACGGAGGACTTCACCGTCTAGCACCACCGCCTGAGCGCGGGTACCATTACGCACACACGAGCGGCGCCTTCCCAAGCCGAGCCGGGGGGCGCCGCCGCGTATCGGCCACATGCAGGGAGCAGACCCGCCGTCATGCCCATGTCCGACTGGTTCAAGGCCCGCGACGCCAAGCGCTACACCGCCGCGGACCCCTCCGGCCGCCAGCCCGAGATCACCGACGGCGCGTGGGAGAAGTGCCCCGGCTGCAAGCACGTGCTCTACGCGGGCGATCTCGAGCGCACCGACGGCGTCTGCCCGCACTGCGGCCATCACTTCGAACTCGAGGCGGGGGAGCGCATCGCGCTGCTCGCTGACGAGGGGACCTTCGCCGAGATCGATGCCGGTCTGCGAAGCGGCGATCCGCTCGAGTTCACCTCGGGCAAGGCGTATGCGGGCCAGTACGCGGCCGCCGTGGAGAAGACCGGCATGAACGAGGCGTTCGTGGCCGGGCGCTGCCGCATCGAGGGCGTGCCGGTGGTCCTCGGCGTGATGGACTTCCGCTTCATCGGCGCCTCGATGGGCTCGGTCGTGGGAGAGAAGATCGCGCGCGCGTTCGAGGCCGCACTCGCGGACGGCTGCGCGGTCGTGCTCGTGACCGCGTCCGGCGGCGCGCGCATGCAGGAGGGCATGCTCTCGCTCATGCAGATGGCCAAGACCTCGGCGGCCGCCGAACGTCTCGCGCGCGCGGGCCTGCCGTACGTCGCGGTGCTCGCCAACCCCACGTACGGCGGCGTGACGGCCTCGTTCGCCACGCTGGCCGACGTGATCGTCGCCGAGCCGGGCGCGATGGTGGGCTTCGCCGGGCCGCGCCTCGTCGAGCAGACGATCAAGCAGGGCCTGCCCAAGGGCTTCCAGACCGCCGAGTCGCTCGTCGAGCACGGCATGGTCGACGCGGTCGTGCCGCGCGCCGAGCTGCGCGACACGCTCGCGCTGCTGCTCGGCTACCTCGCGCCGAAGGGCGGCGCGTCATGAGCCGCCGCTTCATCATGGAGTTCGAGCGGCCGCTCGCCGCGCTCGAGGACAAGCTCGCCGACCTCGCCAAGCTCGACGTCCACACCCCCGAGCTCGACGCCGAGATCGCCGCGCTGACCGCCGAGGTCGAGCGCATCCGCGCGACGCTCTACGTCGACCTGGGGCCGTGGGAACGCGTGCAGGTCGCGCGCCACCCGGACCGGCCGAAGACGCAGGACTACGTGGCCGGGCTGTTCACGGACGTGTTCGAGATGCACGGCGACCGCTCGTACGGCGACGACGAGGCCATCTTCGCGGGCCTCGGCACGCTCGGCGAGCGCCGGTGCGTGGTGTTCGGGCACCGCAAGGGCGCCGACATCAAGGAGAACATCCGTCGCAACTTCGGCCAGCCACACCCCGAGGGCTTCCGCAAGGCACGCCGCGCGATGGAGCTGGCCGGGAAGTTCGGCCTGCCGGTCGTGAGCTTCCTCGACACCGCCGGTGCGTTTCCCGGCCTCGAGGCCGAGGAACGCGGCCAGGCGTGGGCTATCGCCGAGTGCCTTGCGACGCTGTCGGACCTGCCCGTGCCGGTCGTCGTGGTCGGCATCGGTGAGGGCGGCAGCGGGGGCGCGCTGGCGATCGGGTTCGGCGACCGCCTCATCATGCTCGAGAACGCGTACTACTCGGTCATCTCGCCCGAGATGTGCGCGCTCATCCTGCACAAGGACTCGGACCGAGCGTCCGAGACGGCCGGCTGCCTCGACCTGACCGCGCCGGACCTCGTGCGCCACGGCATCGCCGACGAGATCGTCAGCGAGCCGCCGGGCGGGGCGCACGTCGCCCCGGACGTCGTTGTCGCGGCGGTCGGGGAGAGGGTGGCCGCGGCGCTCGACTCGCTGGCGGACCTCACGGGTGAGGAGCTCGTGGAGCGGCGCTACGCCCGCCTGCGCTCGATGGGCGAGTTCACGGAGTAGCGGACGCGCCGCCGGTCCGCGGGTCCGTGCGCCTCGCGCGTGCCTCGGGTATCTTCGGAACGTGGCGTCACATACGACGTCGTATGTGACGTCGCCCGTGACGCCGGCACCGGGAGACCGACCCGCTGGCTGCGAGGACCACGGACGAACCGAGGGGGACCACCCATGGACACCTGCCCGGCACCCGAGAACATCAAGCGCATCGGAATGCTCTTCTCCGGCGGCCCCGCGCCCGCCGCCAACGCCGTCATCTCCGCCGCCGCGCTGTCGTTCCTGAACGCCGGGATCGGCGTCGTCGGCTTCCTCGACGGCTACGAGGATCTCGAGCTGTACTCGCCCGAGAACCCGCTGCGCGAGGGCGAGCACTACCTGTGCATGTCGCGCGACCTGGTCTCGGGCATCCGCACGCGCAAGGACATCATCCTGCGCACCTCGCGCGCCAACCCCGGCAAGGTCATCGAGACGCTCGCGGACCTGACCGATCCCGAGAAGAACGCGAAGCTGCGCGCGGTGTACGCCGCGTTCGAGGCGCACAAGATCGACGCGCTCGTCTCGATCGGCGGCGACGACACGCTCAAGACGGCCAACTACCTCTACAAGATGCAGGAGCTCATGCCCGAGCTGCGACGCATCCGCGTCGTGCACCTGCCCAAGACGATCGACAACGACTACTTCGGCATCGACTGGACGTTCGGCTTCACCTCGGCGGCGCACTTCGCGGCCATGGAGATCCGCAACATCGGCGCGGACGCGCGCTCGACCAAAGCGTGGTACGTGCTCGAGATCATGGGCCGCAAGGCCGGATGGCTCACCTACGCCTCGGGTATCGCCGGCGAGGCCACGCGTATGCTCTCGCGCGAGGACTTCGACGACGTGTTCGACCGCGACGCGGTGGCCGCCGAGATGGTCGACCTGATGCTCGCCCGGGCCGCCGACGGCCGCGAGCACGGCGTGATCTGCATCGCCGAGGGCCTGGCCGAGCTCCTGCCGGAGGGCCAGCGGCCTCGGGTGGTCGACGAGCACGGCAACTCGCTGCTCGGCAGCGTGCAGATCGGGCAGTCGCTCGCCGCGGCGATGGAGAAGGCGTACAAGGAGCGCACGGGCAGGAAGATCACGGTCCGCGCGAAGCAGATCGGCTACGAGACGCGCTGCGCCGAGCCGGGCGGCTTCGACGTGATGCTCGGCTCGCAGCTCGGCGCCGGTGCGTACCGCGCGCTGTGCGAGGAGGACCTGACCGGGGTCATGGTGTCGGTCGAGGGCCAGCTCGACCTGAAGTACGTGCCGTTCGACGAGCTCATCGACCCGGACACGATGAAGACGCGCATCCGCTTCATCAAGCGCGGCTCGGACTTCTACCGGCTCGCGCGCATGCTCGAGTACCAGGAGCTGGAGCACTGCGACCCGACGTGCGAGTAGCCCCAGCAACAGTGCGGGGGAAGGGGAACACGATGCAGGCACGAACGGCAACACCTGCGGACCTGTCGATGCCGAGGTGGGCGCACGAGCTGGTGGCCCGGGAGGCCGAGGCGAGGGGCGTCACGGAGACCCAAGTGGTTGTGGACGCGCTCGCTGCAGACGAGCGGCGAGCGTTCGACGCGCTGCTCGCCGAGGGGTACGCCGAGATGGAGGCCGCGGAGGCGGAGGGTGGCGCCGAGTGGCCGGATGCGCCGACTGTCGCCGGGGAAGCCACGCTGTGACTTCTGCGCGGCCGACGCCCGAGGAGCGAGGCGCCGAGGGCGAGCGGCTGGTATCGGCGGAGCTGCGGCGACTCGCGCCTCAGTTCGGGTTCTCAATGGTGGAGAGTGTCCTGCTAACTCCGGGTATGAGGACGTCTCAGATCGACCACATAGTCGTCGACAGCAACGGCATTCTCGTGGTGGAGACCAAGGCATGGTCCGCGCGCGTGTTCGGCAGGGACACGGAGCCGCGTTGGACGCTTCGCTACCCGTCAGGCAAGACGTTTCAGGTGCAGAACCCGCTACACCAGAACACATCCCACGTGGACTCAGTGCGACAGGTGCTCCGCGCGTCGGCGCATCCGATTGATCCCGACTACGTGAAGGGTGTTGTAGTCCTGGTCGGGACGGACACTGATCGTCTCGAACTCGACTCGCTGTCCAAGGAAAGGATTCGAGACGTCGCGTCGCTTGAGGCGTACTTCGCAGACCGCAGGGACTTCGCGATCAACTCAGGAGGGCTTTCGGAGCGCGCGATAGGCGAACTGACCGGGTTGCTCGCGGGGTTGAATCGTGCGGGAGATTCCGAAGTCGAGGCTCGTCATGCAGTCGGTCGTCGGCCCGCCGTCAAGCGCTGGGAGTCGTCGTCCGTCCGGCCGACGCGCCCGTCAGAGTCCGTCGCCGTGCAGCCATCCGTGTCCCCGTCTCGACACGCGCCTGCGGATTCGGCTGACACTACGTCCGCTGCCACGCCCCGCCCCGGCGGTTCAGAGATGACTCGCTCGCTGACTGCGCCCGCCAGGCC
>VAUM01000094.1 GCA_005774595.1 Actinomycetota bacterium | reverse complement strand
GCGGTGTACGAGCCCTCGGGCATGTCCGCCTTGCGCTGCCGCAGCACGCGCTCGTGCTGGCCGAGGACCGCGCCGATGCCGTCGGGCGCCGCGGACGCGCCCGCGTCCGGGTCCGTGAGCGAGCGGTAGAAGCACGAGCGCTCGCCGGTGTGGCACGCCACGCCGCTGCCGACCTGGTCGACGGCGACGAGCAGGCAGTCCGCGTCGCAGTCGTACCTCACGTCGAGGACCTCCTGGACGTTGCCGGACTCCTCGCCCTTCATCCAGTACTTGGAGCGGCTGCGGCTCCAGAACCACGTGCGCCGCGTCTCGAGCGTCTTGGCCAGCGACTCGGAGTTCATCCACGCCACCATCAGCACCTCGCCGGTGTCGTGCTGCTGGATCACGGCCGGGATCAGCCCGGCGTCGTCGTACTTCAGGTCGGCGATCTGCAGCGCGTCGCGCTCGCGGTCGGTCACGTGATGCCTCCTGTCACAGCCGCACGGGCACGCCGTGCGACGCCATCGACTCCTTGACCTGCCGGATCGAGAACTCGCCGAAGTGGAAGACGCTCGCGGCGAGCACCGCGTCGGCGTCGGCTTCGATGACCGCCTCGGCGAAGTGCTCGAGCTCGCCCGCCCCGCCCGACGCGATGACCGGGATGTTGACGGCGCGGGTGATCGCCCGCGTGAGCGGGATGTCGAAGCCGTCCTTGGTGCCGTCGCGGTCCATGCTCGTGAGCAGGATCTCGCCCGAGCCGCGCGCTTCGGCCTCCCGCGCCCACTCGACCGCGTCGATGCCGGTCGCGGTGCGCCCGCCCGAGACGTAGACCTCCCAGCGCTCGACGTCTCCCGCCGCGCGCTTGGCGTCGATCGCGACCACGATGCACTGCGAGCCGTAGATGCGGGCCGTCTCGGTGATGAGGCCGGGGTCCGCGACCGCCGCCGAGTTCATCGAGATCTTGTCGCAGCCGGCCGCGAGCATCGCACGGATGTCGGCAGCCGAGCGCATCCCGCCGCCGACCGTGTACGGGATGAAGACCTCCTCAGCGGTGCGCGTCGCCACGTCGAGCATGTACGGGCGCTCCTCGTGCGTGGCGGTGATGTCGAGGAAGACGAGCTCGTCGGCGCCCTCGCGGTCGTAGACCGCGGCGAGCTCGACCGGGTCGCCCGCGTCGCGCAGGTTCACGAAGTTCACGCCCTTGACCACGCGGCCGGCGTGCACGTCGAGGCACGGTATGACGCGCTTCATCAGCACGCCGGGCCGCGCCTACGCCTCGCCGCGGGCGACGGCGAGCGCCTCGGGCAGCGTGAAGCTGCGCTCGTAGAGCGCGCGCCCGACGATCACGCCTTCGACCTGCGGGCCGATCGTGAGCAGGTCGCGGATGTCGTCGAGCGTCGACACACCGCCGCTCGCGATGACGGGGATGTCCACCTGGCCCACGAGCGCCCGGTACGCGCCGTAGTTCACGCCGGTCTGCGTGCCGTCGCGCGAGATGTCCGTGTACGCCACGCGGCCGACGCCGAGCACCTGCAGGTCGCGGATGAGCTCGTAGACGCCGTGGTCGGTGCCCTCGCGCCAGCCTTCGATCGCGACCTTGCCGTCGCGGGCGTCGATGCCGGCCACGATGTGCTCGCACGACTCGCGGCACGCCTCGGCGACGAGTTCGGGGTGCGTGACGAGCGTCGTGCCGAGCACCACACGCTCCACGCCGGCGTCGAGGTAGGTGCGGATGGTCTCCATCGTGCGGATGCCTCCGCCGACCTGCACGGGGATGCCTGCGTGCGCGACGATCCTGCGCACCACGTCGATGTTGCGCGGCTCGCCCAGGACCGCGCCGTCGAGGTCGACGACGTGCAGCCACTCGGCGCCGCCGTCGACCCACTGCCGCGCCTGGTCGACCGGGTCGTCGTTGTACACCGTGACGGCGTCGAGGCGGCCCTGCTGCAGCCGCACCGCGCGCCCGTCGAGGATGTCGATGGCCGGGAAGACGATCACGCTTCGGCACTCCTCTCCGCAACGATGCTTCCGAAGTTCGCCAGCACGCGCAGGCCCGCCGACGAGGACTTCTCGGGGTGGAACTGGACCGCATGCACGTTGCCGGACTGCACGGCCGAAGCGAACCTCACGCCGTACTCGGTCGAGCCGATGATAGCCGTCTCGTCGGCCGGCTCGAGGCGGTAGCTGTGCACGAAGTAGAACGCCGTGGACTCGGGCACGCCGTCGAACAGGCGCGAGGGGTTCGGGTACTCGACCGTGTTCCAGCCCATGTGCGGCACCTTCACGCCCGCGGGCAGCCGCGTGCACTCCCCCGGAACGAGGTGCAGGCCCTCCCACTCGCCGTCCTCGTACCCGGTGTCGCACAGCAGCTGCAGGCCGAGGCAGATGCCGAGGAACGGCACGCCCGCCGCCACGCGCTCGAGCATGACCTCGCGCACGCCCGAGGAGCGCAGGTTCGCCGCCGCGTCGCGGAACGCGCCCACGCCCGGCAGCACGATGCCGTCGGCGGCCGCGACCACGGTCGGGTCGCCCGTCACGCGGACGTCGGCCACCCCGGCGTGCTCGAAGCCCTTCTGCACGCTGCGCAGGTTGCCCATCCGGTAGTCGACGACGGCGATCACGGGTGCGTCACAGCGCTCCCTTGGTCGACGGCACGCCGGCGACGCGCGGGTCGATGGCGATCGCCGCGTACAACGCACGCGCGAACGCCTTGAACGCGGCCTCGACGATGTGGTGCGCGTTGCCGCCCGCCATCCCGACGACGTGCACGGTCATGCCCGCGTTCATCGCGAGCGCGGTCATGAACTCGCGCGCCAGCGAGGTATCGAAGGTCCCGATGATCTCGATGGGCAGGTCCACCTCGTAGACGAGCCCTCCTCGGCCGGAGATGTCGATGGCGCACGCGACCAGCGCCTCGTCCATCGGCACCATCGCCGAGCCGAACCGCGTGATGCCCCGCTTGTCGCCGAGCGCCTCGGCGATGGCCGCCCCGAGGCAGATGCCCACGTCCTCGACGGTGTGGTGCGCGTCGATCTCGAGGTCGCCTGCCGCCTTCACGGTCAGGTCGAGCAGCGCGTGGCGCCCGAGCGCGTCGAGCATGTGGTCGAAGAACGGCACGCCCGTGTCCACGGCGCACACGCCCGAGCCGTCGAGGTCTATCGCGACCATGATGTCCGTCTCGCGGGTCTTGCGCTCTATCGTCGCCATGCGGCCCATGTGCTCGCCGCCCCCTTCCGTCGCCGTACCGTCAGTCCTCGTGACGCTTCGCCCGCGCGCTCGCGCCGAAGTGCTCGGCCGCCGCGCGCGAGGCCAGGATCTCGTCCATCCCCGCGAGGAACCGCGCGATCTCCTCATCGGTGCCCACGGTCACCCGCAGGCAGTCCTCCAGGCCCGGCGTGCGCGAGAAGTCGCGCACGAGCACACCGTGGCCGTGCAGCAGGTCGCGCCAGACCGCCGAGGCATGCTCCACGCGGAAGAGCACGAAGTTCGCCTCGGAAGTGAAAGCTGTCACGCCGGGCAGCGACGACAGCCCGTGGAGCAGCACGTCGCGGCGGCGCATGATGTCGCGGATGCCGGCCTCGAACACGGCGCGCTCCTTGAACACCATGCGCGCCACGGTCTGCGACATCCGGTCCACCGAGTACGGCTGCCGCACCTTGGTCAGTTCGGTGACGACGTCGGCCGAACCGAGCAGGTAGCCCACCCGCATCCCCGCGAGCGAGAACGCCTTGGAGAACGTGCGCAGGATGACGAGGTTCGGGTGCCGGTCCATGTGCGGCCGCATCGTGTGCCTCGAGAACTCGAAGTACGCCTCGTCGACGAGCACGAGCGCGTCGGTGGACTTGAGCAGGTCGATGAGGAACGTCTCGGGCACGAGGTTGCCGGTCGGGTTGTTGGGGTTCGACACCACGACGATGTCGATGTCGCCACCGGCGGCGCGCTCGAGCACCGCGGCCTCATCCACCGAGAAGTCCCGCGGGTCGCGCGCGATCTCGACCAGCTGCGTGCCGGTCACGCGCGCGTCGATGGCGTACATCGAGAACGTCGGCGGCAGGTCGAGCAGCGTGCGTCCCGGCCCGCCCCAGGCCAGCAGCAGGTCGAAGATGAGCTCGTCGCCGCCGTTGCCGATGAGCACGTTGCCGCGCTCCAGGCCGTTCGCCTCGGCGATCAGGTCCCGCAGGCCGTTGGCGAGCGGGTCCGGGTACCGGTTGAAGCCGACGTCGCGCAGCCGCTTGGCGAGCTTGTCCAGCACCTCGCCCGGCAGATCGAGCGGGTTCTCGTTCGCGTGCAGGTAGACGTCGGCGTGCACGTCCTTGGCATCGTAGGCGACGAGCCCTTCGAGCTCGCGCCGCGGCGGCCGCAGGCGTCCCACGCTACTCGCCGCCCTCGTCGTCCTCGTCGTCCTCGTCGAGCAGCTCGGCGAGTTCGCCCTCGACGTCGATCTCCTCCATGACGGACGCGAGCCGCAGCCCGACCGCCTCGCCGTGGGCGTAGAGCCCTTCGGCCTCGGCGATGGCCATGCAGATCGGGCCGTCGACCTCGAGCGCCTCGAACGAGTACGAGATGACCGAGGACTTCTTCACGAAGTCGTCGACGGACAGCGGCGAGGAGAACCGCGCCGTGCCGCCGGTGGGCAGGACGTGGTTGGGCCCGGCCACGTAGTCGCCGATCGACTCGGGCGTCCACGGCCCGAGGAAGATCGCGCCCGCGTTGCGGATCGCGCCGAGCAGGTCGAACGGGTCGGCGCACTGCACCTCGAGGTGCTCGGGGGCGATCACGTTGGCGACGTCGATCGCCACGCCGATGTCGGGGCAGACCACGGCCACGCCGTTGTCGGTGAGCGAGCGGCGGATGACGTCGGCGCGCGGCGCCTCGCCGAGCAGCACCTCGAGCGCCTCCGTGACCGCGTCGGGCAGATCCGGGTCGGTGGTGACGAGGTAGGTGGCCGCGCGCGGGTCGTGCTCCGCCTGGGCCATCAGGTCGACCGCGACGAAGGCGGGCACGGCGGTGTCGTCCGCGAGCACGAGGACCTCGGAAGGGCCGGCGAGCATGTCGATGCCCACCTCGCCCATCACGAGCTTCTTCGCGGCGGTCACGTACGCGTTGCCCGGGCCGGTGATCTTGTCGACGCGCGGTATCGACTCGGTGCCGTACGCCAACGCGGCGACGGCCTGAGCGCCGCCGACCCGGTAGACCTCGTCGACGCCGGCGATCTGCGCGGCGGCCAGCGTGTACGGCGACACGCCGCCCTCGGCGTCCGGCGGGCAGACCATGGCGATCTCGTCGACGCCGGCGACGATCGCCGGGATGGCGTTCATGAGCACCGAGGACGGGTAGCGGGCCCGCCCGCCCGGCACGTAGATGCCGACGCGGCGGATGGGCGTGACCTTCACTCCGAGGAAGACGCCGCCGTCGCCGGGCGTGAACCAGGACTGCGGCACCTGGCGGCGGTGGAAGTCCTCGATAGCGTCGGCGGCGGCCGACACCGAGTCGAGGAAGTCGTCGCCCACGGCGGCCACGGCCGCCTCGATCTCGGCCTCCGAGACACGGATGACGCCGATGTCCGCCTTGTCGAGCTGCTTGGTGTACTCGCGCAGGGCCTCGTCGCCGCGCGCGCGCACGTCGTCGACGATGCGCTGCGCCACGCCGAGCACCTCGGCGTCGATGCCGCCTGAGCGCACGAGGTCGGCCTCGGTGAGGCGCTGTCCGCGCGTGAGGTCTATGCGTCGCAACATGGGTGCGGATCCCTCCTCGTGGGTCAGCGGCGCTTCCGGCGAAGTCCGCGTGGCCGCGCCCCTTCGCGCCGTGACCATTCTACCCGTGGGCGGACGTGCCCGCGGCGAGCGACCCGGCGAGCGCGGTGACCTCGGGCCGCAGGCGCAGCGACACGGGGTTGGCGATGAAGCGCGCCGTGCTCGCCATGACCTCGGCGGTCTCGACGAGGCCGTTCTCACGCAGCGTCGTGCCGGTGGCGGTGATGTCGACGATGACGTCGGCCAAGCCGATGAGCGGCGCGATCTCGATGTTGCCGTTGAGGCGCACGATCTCGGTCTGGACGCCGCGGGCGCCGAAGTACGCCTCCGCGACGCGCGGGTACTTCGTGGCGACGCGCAGCGCGCCCGTGCGGGCGGCGGGCTGCGCCGGGCCGGCGGCCAGGCCCGCCACGACGAAGCGGCAGCCGCCGAAGCGCAGGTCCGCCATCTCGACGACGTCGAGCTCCGACTCGGCCAGCACGTCCGCGCCCGCGATGCCGCAGTCCACGGCGCCGTGCGCGACGTAGATGGGGATGTCGGTCGGCTTGCCGATGACGAAGCGCGCGTCCGGCGTGTCGATGACGAGGCGCCGGCCGGGGTCGCCCAGGTCGCCGGTGTCGAGGCCGGCGTCCGCGAGGGCTGCGACGCTCTCGGCGAACAGCGCGCCCTTGGGC
>VAUM01000093.1 GCA_005774595.1 Actinomycetota bacterium | reverse complement strand
GTAGAGCACGTAGTTGCGGATCTGGTTGCCCCAGCCGGCCACGACGTGCTCGCCGTGCCCGGCTCGATCCGCTCACCCGGCTCGCGAGGTCCGAACCGCCTCATCCGCCAGGGCGCCTTCGCCGTGACCGACGTCGCGGACCTCGCGGCCTCACTCCGCGGCGCCGGCCTCGACGTGTACGACCCGTTCGACCCGGGCACGCCGACCACCGCGAACGACCCGCTGCTCGCCGCGCTGATCGCCGACCCGATGCGCCCCGACGACGCGGCCCGCGCGACTTCCGCCGACATCGTCCACACCATCCGTCACCTCGCAGCGCTCGAAGAGGCTGGGCTCATCGAGCGCCATGCCGACGGGCGGTACGGACCGCCAGCGGACGCCTGTAGGTACACGCGGCGCACGGTACAATCGCCGTGACCGCCACCCGACACCCGGCCGGAGGCACCCGTGCGCCTGGGCTCTGCACCCGTCACCGTCATCGGCGCCGGGCTCGCCGGCTCCGAGGCTGCGTGGCAGCTGGCGACGCGTGGCGTCCCGGTCAGACTCATCGAGATGCGCCCCAAGGTCCTCGGCCCGGCGCACCGCACGGACCGCCTTGCGGAGCTCGTGTGCTCGAACTCCATGAAGAGCGACGACCCGCACACGGCCGCCGGAGCCCTCAAGCACGAACTCGCCGCACTCGGCAGCCTCGTGCTCGCGTGTGCCCGCAGCGCCTCGGTCCCTGCAGGGGCCGCGTTGGCAGTCGACCGCGAGCGGTTCGCGGACTCCGTGACCGCCTCCGTCTCGCGCCACCCGTGCATCGACCTCGTCCGCGAGCGTGCGAACGCCCTGCCGCGAAGCGGACACACCATCGTCGCGACGGGCCCGCTCACCGACCCCGCCCTCGAGCCCGCGCTCTCCGAGGTCGTCGGCCCCGGCCGCCTCGCGTTCTTCGACGCCGCCGCGCCCGTCGTCGAGTCCGCCTCGATCGACCGTGGTCGCGTGTTTGCGGCGAGTCGCTACGGGAAAGGGGAGGGTGCCGACTACCTCAACTGCCCCATGGACCGGCCCACGTACGAGCGGTTCATCGACGCGCTCACCGCCGCCGAGCGCGTCGTGCTCAAGGACTTCGAGTCGCGCGACCTGTTCCACGCCTGCCAGCCGATCGAGGAGATCGCGCGCCGCGCGCCCGACGCCCCGCGCTTCGGGCCCATGAAGCCTGTCGGCCTGACCGACCCGGCGACGGGGGAGCGACCCTGGGCGGTCGTGCAGCTGCGCGCCGAGAACCGCGAAGGCACCGCGTACAACCTGGTCGGGTTCCAGACCAACCTCACCTTCCCTGAGCAACAGCGGGTCTTCCGCATGGTGCCCGGCCTCGAGGCCGCCGAGTTCACCCGCTACGGCGTGATGCACCGCAACACGTTCGTCGACGCGCCGCGCGTGCTCGCGCCCGACCTGTCGCTGCTCGCCCGCCCCGACGTGTGGCTCGCGGGGCAGCTCGCCGGAACCGAGGGCTACCTCGAGGCAGCGGCCACGGGGCTGCTCGCCGCCCTCAACGTCTGCGCGCGCCTGACCGGCGGCTCGCCGTTCGTCCTGCCCCGCGACACCCTCCTCGGCTCGCTCGTGTCGTACGCGACCGACCCCGACACGGCACCGTACCAGCCAATGCACGTGAACTTCGGCCTGCTCCCGCCGCTGCCGTCGAAGATGGGGAAGCGCGACCGCTATGCGGCGTATGCAGCGCGGGCCGCCGACGCGCTCGACGCGTACGTGCGCACTCGCTCGGACCTCGTGCCGGCGCCCGGTGCCACGGAGCTCTGCGCACCGTGACCACGCCAGGCTCTGCACGCGACGCCTTCCTGCGCCATCTGGCCGACGTGCGCGGGCTCTCTCCGCACACGGTCCGCGCATACGCGGGCGACCTCGCGCGCTATCTCGAATGGGCGGAGCGCGCCGGCGCCGATCCGCTGCACCTCAGCCACCGGCGGCTGCGCGGGTACCTCGCCGAGATGGACGCGGCCCGGTACTCGCGCCGCACGATCGCGCGGCGCCTCTCCGCTGTGCGCTCGTGGTTCGCCTACCTGCTCGCCGAGGGTCTCGTCGACTCCGATCCTGCCGCGGTGCTCGCCTCGCCCAAGCTGCCCGCGCGGCTCCCCAAGGCGATGCCCGCCGACGAGGTGCGCGCGCTGCTCGAGTCCCCCGACCCCGGTACGCCCGCGGGACTGCGCGACCGCGCGCTGCTCGAGCTCATGTACGCGACCGGCATGCGTGTGGGCGAGCTGTGCGCCCTGCGCGTCGGTGATGTCACCTCGGGCTCGGCGTCCGTGCGTGTCATGGGCAAGGGCGCCCGCGAGCGCGTGCTGCCGCTGCACCCCCTCGCCGTCGCCGCGGTCAATGCGTACCTGACGCGCGCCCGCCCGCAGATGGACCGCCGCGTCGCCGACGCGCTGTTCCTGTCGTCGACGGGCAACCCGCTATCCACCGACGCGGTCCGGCGCATCTTCCGCCGACGGCTCGCCGAGGCGGGCTGCGCCCCGGGCGCCTCCCCGCACACGCTCCGCCACGCGTTCGCGACCCATCTTCTCGAGGCCGGAGCGGACCTGCGGACCGTCCAGGAGCTGCTCGGTCACATTGCCCTGTCCACCACCCAGACCTATACTCACTTGAGCGTCAAGCGGCTCCGTGAGGTGCACGGAGGTGCGCATCCGCGCGCATGAGTGGTCGCAACGCATCAAGGGGCATGCATGAGATCTGACCCGCGCGCGGACGTCGCCGCGCTCTGGCAGCGCTACAAAGACGGTGACCCGGATGCGCGGGAGCAGTTGATCCTCAACTACTCTCCGCTGGTCAAGTACGTCGCTGGGCGCCTGTCGGCCAGCCTCCCGCAGACCGTCGAGACCGCCGACCTCATCAGCTACGGCATCTTCGGCCTCATCGACGCCATCGAGAAGTACGACCCCGACCGCGGCATCAAGTTCGAGACCTATGCGATCGCCCGCATCAAGGGCGCCATCATCGACGAGCTGCGCGCGATGGACTGGGTCCCGAGGTCGGTCCGGGCCCGTGCCCGTGAGATCGAGGCCGCCTACATCAAGCTCGAGAATGAGCTCAAGCGTGTGCCGGAGGACGAGGAGGTCGCCGCCGAGCTCGGGCTCACCCTACGCGAGTTGCAGGGGATCTTCACGAAGCTCTCGTACACTTCGGTGGTCTCGTTCGAGGAGATGTGGGGGGGCAACTCGGACCGCGAGGACCGGGCGGCGACGCCGGGCTCCCTGCGGGACGACGGCGCCGAGGACCCCGTCGCGGTCTTCGAGAGCAAGGAGATCAAACAGATCCTCGCCTCGGCGATCGAGCGGCTCCCCGAGCGCGAGAAGACCGTTATCATGCTCTACTACTACGAGGGACTCACCCTCAAGGAGATCGGCGAGGTCCTCGGCGTCACGGAGTCGAGGGTCAGCCAGCTGCACACGAAATCGGTCCTTCGACTCCGGGCGCGGCTGCACGCCGCACACGGCGCCGCAGCCGGGTAGCGAAGGACGGAAGGAGGCGCCCCGCATGGCAGGCGAGACCATACTCGTCGTTGAGGACACCGAGCTCCTGCGGCGCATGTACGCCGACAAGCTCGTCCAGGACGGCTACACGGTGCTGTCCGCCGGCGACGGCATCGAAGCGCTCGCACTCCTGCGGACCCACTCCGTCGACCTCATCCTCCTCGACCTCGTCATGCCGCGCATGAGCGGCCTCGAGGTCCTCGACACCGTCCATCGCGACCCGCGCACCGCCAACCTCCCGGTGATCGTGCTCTCCAACCTCGGACAGGAGTCCGACGTCGAGAAGGGCCTCGAGATGGGCGCTGCCGACTACCTCGTCAAGAACGAGGCGCGTCCCGCGGACGTCTCCGCCAAGATCGGAGCCCACTTCTCCGGCTCGGGCACGTCCGTTGCGACCGGCGAGGCACCTGCCGACGCGTGCAAGCTCGGCTCGTACTCGGTGTTCCTCCGGGACCGCGAGGGTGACGCCGACGAGCTCGTTGCCTGCGCCAACCTGCCGCGCCGCTTCTGGTGCCCCGCCTGCGAGGTCGAACTCGCACTGGACCTCGTCTCGCAACCGTCCCGCCCCGGGTGGTTCGACGCTCACTTCCAGTGCCCCAAGTGCGGGCGCGGCTTCTAGCCGCACCGCTGACGGACCGGCCGCACGCCCCGTCTTCCTGCCTGCCGCGCACTGTGCTAGACTGCGCGGGCTTTGACCACTCACGCCCTGCCGACCCCGGGCGCCGGTGCCGCGACATGCGGTTCGCCATCTACGGGGGATGACGCGGGCGGACGAACAACCGGGAAAGGGATACGTATGTCCACAGCCATCACCATGAAGGCCTTGCTCGAGGCCGGTGTCCACTTCGGGCACCAGACGCGCCGCTGGAACCCCAAGATGCGGCCGTACATCTTCACCGAGCGCAACGGCATCTACATCCTCGACCTGCAGCGCACCCTGCGCGAGATCGACCAGGCGTACCGCTTCGTGCGCGACGTGACCGCCAAGGGCGGCACGGTGCTGTTCGTGGGCACCAAGAAGCAGGCGCAGGAGGCGGTCGAGGTCGAGGCGGCCCGCTCCGGCCAGCCGTACGTCAACCACCGCTGGCTCGGCGGCATGCTCACCAACTTCGTCACCATCCGCAAGCGCGTCCAGCGCATGAACGACCTGGAGGCGATGGAGGACGACGGCCGGATGGCCGCGCTGCCCAAGAAGGAGGCGCTGAAGCTGCGCGCAGAGCTCGCGAAGCTGCGCCAGGGCCTGACCGGCATCCGCGAGATGGCAGACCTGCCGGCTGCCGTCTTCGTCATCGACACCAAGCGCGAGGCCATCGCGGTCGCCGAGGCGCGCCGCCTCAGGATCCCGGTGATCGGCATCGTGGACACCAACTCGGACCCGGATGACGCGGACTTCGTCATCCCGGGCAACGACGACGCCATCCGATCCATCACGCTGATGTCGCGCATCATGGCCGATGCCGCCGCCGCCGGCCGCATGGCCTCCGGCGCGCCGCCCGTGGTCGAGGCCGAGGAGCGCCCCGTGCCCGCGGTCGTGGAGGCGGCGGTCGAAGCGCCGGCGCCAGCCGAGGTTGCCGAGCCCGTTGCCGAGGAGCACGTCGCTGAGGCGTCGGCGGTCCCGATGGACGAGCCGGTCGAGGCCGACGCGGGCGATGTCGCGGAGACTGCCCCGGAGGACGCCGAGGCGGACTCCGCCGCCGAGCCCGAGGCGTAGGGCTGCGTCAGGAGCCGTGTCGCCGCGTCAGCACCACCCACACCACTGACCACGACGATCCGAAAGGGGTCGGACATGGAGATCACCGCCGCCAAGGTGAAGGAGCTCCGCGAGATCTCGGGCGCGGGCATGATGGACTGCAAGAAGGCGCTCGCCGAGTGCGGCGGCGACATGGACGCCGCCGTCGACTACCTGCGCACGAAGGGCCTGGCCGACCTGGCGAAGAAGGCCGGCCGCGCTACCAACGAGGGCATCATCGGCTCGTTCGTCTCTGACAGCGCGAGTATCGGCGCGCTCGTCGAGGTGGATTGCGAGACCGACTTCGTCGCCCGCAACGAGGACTTCAAGGCGTTCGTGCGCTCGCTCGCCGAGCACATCGCCACCGAGGACCCGGACGACGTCGCCACCCTCATGGCCCAGCCGTACCACGACGACCCCACTATCGCCGTCGAGCAGTTCTTCGGTGAGAAGGTCGCCAAGATCGGCGAGAACATGACGCTGCCGCGCTTCATCCGCTTCGAGCTCGGCTCCGAGTTCGGCGGCGTCACCGCCTACATCCACGGCGTCGGCAACATCGGCGTGCTCGTCGAATGCTTCGCCGGCTCCGCAGAGGCCGCAGCCTCTGACGCGTTCCGCACGTTCGGCAAGGACGTCGCCATGCAGATCGCCGCCGCACAGCCGATCTCGGTGACGCGTGACGAGGTGCCCGCCGACGTGGTCGAGCACGAGATGTCGATCTACAAGGCCCAGGCCGCGGAGTCCGGCAAGCCCGAGCCGATCCAGGAGAAGATCGCGACCGGTCGCCTCGACAAGTTCTTCAAGGAGTTCTGCCTCATGGAGCAGGGGTTCGTGAAGGACCCGGAGGTCACCATCGCCGACGTCGCCAAGAAGGTCGCTTCCGAGGCCGGAGCGCCTGTTGCCGTCACCCGGTTCGTGCGCTACGTGCTCGGCGAGACGCAGGAGTCGTAGGGCGCCACGAGTGCTAGACTCACCGATAGCCGCTTTCCCGGCGGGCCGGTACCACACGAGGACCGGCCCGTGGACTATCCGGTGCGGTCGAGCGGCATCTCAGGGGCGCGAACGGGTGAGGGGAGACGCGTGAGCGAGTACAAGTACAAGCGCGTACTGCTGAAGCTGTCCGGCGAAGCCCTCATGGGCGACGCAGGCTACGGGGTCGATCCCAAGGTGCTCGACGAGCTGTCGCCACAGATC
>VAUM01000092.1 GCA_005774595.1 Actinomycetota bacterium | reverse complement strand
ACCTGTACGCGCCGAGCAACCTGTACAAGGCCGTCGTGTACCGCGCGCGCGGGCTCGCCGACGCCACGCACACCGTCACGATCGCGCGCACCGGGTCCAAGAACGCGTCCGCGACCGCCGCGAACATCGACATCGACGCGATCGACCTGGTCGGGCAGCCGGTGGTGGACACCTTCGCGCCGGTCACCGCCGTCACCGCCGAGACGGCCTGGTCGGCTGTGCCCGTCACGGTGACGCTGTCTGCCACCGACCTCGGAGCCGGCGTCAAGGCCACCTACTACCGGATCGGCGCGGGCGCCCAGACCACCTACACCGCGCCGTTCGCGGTCTCGAACCCCGGCACGACCGCCGTCACCTACTGGTCGGTCGACAAGCCCGGCAACGTCGAAGCGTCCCGGACCATCGACGTGCGCTACGACAACGCATCCCCCACCTCCTCGCACGAGGCGCCGGCCGGCTGGGTGCCCGGCTCGGCGGTCGTGACGCTGACAGCCGTCGACGCGCACTCCGGCGTGGCGAACACGTTCTACCGCGTCGACGCTGGCCCCGACACCACCTACACCGCCCCGTTCGCGATCTCCGACGAGGGCACGACCACGGTGACGTACTGGAGCGTCGACAACGTCGGGCACATCGAGGCCGAGAGCTTCTTCGACGTCTACGTCGACAACACCGCACCGGCCACGGACGATGACGCGCCAGGCGGCTGGGCCGCATCCCCGGTCGCGCTGCACCTGACCGCCGTCGACGGCGGCAGTGGCGTGGCGAGCACCTACTACGTCCTGAACGGCGGGCTGCCGCAGCTCTACGGCACCTCGGTCGACGTGACCGAGGCGGGCACGAACACGATCGAGTACTGGTCGGCCGACGCCGTGGGCAACGTCGAGGCGACCCAGTCGTGCATCGTGCGCATCGACGGCTACCTGCCGGTGACTGTCGCCGAGTACCCGCTTTCCTGGGTCTCCGGCTCGGCCGTGGTGACGCTCACGGCCTCCGACGAGCATACGTCGGTCGCTGGCACGTACTACCGCCTGGATACCGGCCCCGACACCACCTACACCGCACCGTTCGCCGTCTCGGCACAGGGCACGACCACCGTGTACTTCTGGAGCGTGGACACGGCCGGCAACGTCGAGGCGGAGCAGTCGATCGACGTGTACGTGGACAACCTCGCACCAGTGACTTCCGACGACGTGCCGGAAGGCTGGCAGGAGTCCACGGTCACCGTGACGCTTGCCGCCCACGACTCGGGCCACTCGGGCGTGGCGGGCACCTGGTACCGCATCGACGGCGGCGAGACGACCCCCTACACGCTACCCTTCGAGATCTCGGCGGGCGGGACCACCACCGTCGAGTACTGGTCGCAAGACGCCGTGGGCAACGTCGAGGCCACGCAGTCTGTACCGGTGCTGATCGACGGCGTGCCGCCGGTCACCACCGCCGAGTACCCGCCTTCCTGGGTCGCGGGCTCGGCTGTCGTGACGCTGACGGCCGTCGACACTCACACGTCCGTCGCGGCGACCTACTACCGCCTCGGCGCGGGCCCCGACACCACCTACACGGCACCGTTCGCCGTCTCGGCCCAGGGCACGACCACAGTCACGTTCTGGAGCGTGGACACGGCCGGCAACACCGAGGCGGAGCAGTCGGTCGAGGTGTACGTGGACAACCTCGCACCGGTCAGTTCCGACGACGCGCCGGAGGGCTGGCAGGAGTCGGTCACCGTCACGCTGACGCTTTCCGCCCATGACTCGGGCCACTCGGGCGTCGCGGACACGTACTACATCCTCAACGGCGGCGAGGCGACCACCTACGCCGCGCCGATCATCATCAGCGCCGGCGGCGTGAACACCGTCGAGTACTGGTCTGTCGACGCCGTGGGCAACGTCGAGGCCACGCGGTCCTGCGAGGTGTGGATGGACGGCACCCCGCCGAACACCACCGCCGAGGCGCCTGCGGGCTGGGTCGCAGGCTCGGCGGTCGTCACGCTGACGGCAACCGACGCGTCCACCGGCGTGCGCGACACCTACTACCGCCTGGGTGCCGGCCCCGACACCACCTACACCGCCCCGTTCGCCGTCTCGGCACAGGGCACGACCACCGTCACCTTCTGGTCGGTCGACAACGCGGGCAACGTCGAGGCCGAGGATAGCGTCGACGTGTACGTGGACGGCTCGGCGCCGGTCTCGGCGCACGAGGCGCCCGGCGGATGGATCGCCGGCTCCGCGGTCGTCACGATCACGGCGTGGGACACGTACACGGGAGTGATCGGCACCTGGTACCGGATCGGCGCCGCCGGCCCGGCGCTCTACCTCTCCCCCGTCACCGTCTCCACCCACGGCACGACCACCGTGTCGTACTGGTCGGTCGACGGCGTGGGCAACGTGGAGTCCACCAAGAGCGCGACCGTCTACGTAGACACGATGGCGCCGGTCACGACGAGCAATGCGGTGGCGCTGTACACCACGACCGCGACGATCACGCTCGCGCGCACCGACTCCGGGTCCGGGGCCGCGCACACCTACTTCCGCCTCGACGGCGGTTCCTGGACCGAGGGCACGACGATGACCACCACGGTCTCCGGGCCGCACACGCTCCAGTTCTACTCCGTCGACGCCGTCGGCAACGTCGAAGCGACCAAGAGCGCATCCTTCGAGGTGATCACGCGCTACGACCACACCGACCCGGCCATCTTCTACGACGGCAGCTCGTGGACGACGTCGACCAACGCGCTGTACGCAGGCGGGACCATGCGGTACGCGACCGCCAATCCCGCTCAGGCGACGTTCATGTTCCGCGGCACGGGCTTCGACTGGATCGCGTTCCGCACCACCAGCTACGGCATCGCCACCATCACGGTCGACGGGTCCTCGGTCACCACCGACCTGTACGCACCGAGCAACCTCTACAAGCAGGTCGTCTACCGGACTCGCGGACTCGCCGACACCACCCACACCGTCACGATCGCCCGCACGGGCTCCAAGAACGCCTCCGCCACGCAGCCCCACATCAACCTCGACGCGATCGACCTGGTCGGCCAGTTCGTGCCGGACACCTTCGCGCCCGTCACGAACCACACCGCGAACACGGCCTGGAGCGCCGTGCCGGTGACGGTCACCCTGTCGGCCAGTGACACGGGCGTCGGCGTCCGCAACACCTACTACCGCATCGGCGCCGGCGCGCAGACGACCTACACCGTCCCGTTCGCCGTCTCGGCAGGCGGCACCACCACGGTGACGTATTGGTCGGTCGACAAGATCGGCAACGCCGAGGGCGAGAAGACCGTCGACGTGAGGGTCGACACGACGCCTCCGAACGCCGCGGCCGAGGCATCGAGCGCGTGGGCGAAGGGTTCGTCCACCGTGACGCTGACCGCGTCCGACACCTACTCCGGCGTCGCGGACATCCTGTACCGCATCGGCGCCGGCGCCACGACGACCTACACCGCGCCGATCTCGATCTCGGCCGAGGGAACCACGACGGTCGCCTACTGGGCCGTCGACAACGTCGGCAGGGCGGGCGCCGAGCAGACCGTCACCGTACGGGTCGACAACACGGTCCCGGTGACCACCGACAACATCGACGGCCCGTGGGCGCCCGGCTCGATCGTCCTGACCACGGCCGACGACGGTCTCTCGCCTCTCGCGTCGACCTTCTACATCCTCGACGGCGGCGACACACTCGAGTACGCGGCGCCGATACCGGTGGCCAGCGGCCCTGAGACCCACACCCTGTCGTATTGGGCCGAGGACGACGCCGGGAACGCGGCCACGCCGACGCTCGTGGCGTTCCGCGTCGACTCCCAGGCCCCCACCACGACCTCGAACGCCGTCGCCTCCTACACCACCTCGGCCACCATCACGCTGACGGCGACCGACACGGCGTCCGGCGTGGCGTTCACGCGCTGGAGCATGGACGGCGGCGCCTGGACCACCGGCACGGTCGCCTCGACCGCCGTCGGCGGCACGCACCGGCTGGCGTTCAGGTCGACCGACGCCGCGGGCAACACCGAGGCCACCAAGACGGCCGTCTTCGACGTGGTGGTCCGTTGGGACAACACCTCGACCGCCATCTTCTACGACGGCAGCTCGTGGACGACGTCGACCAACGTGCTGTACCACGGCGGCAACATGAAGTACGCCACCGCCAACCCCGCGAAGGCGAGCTTCGTCTTCAAGGGCACGGGCTTCGACTGGATCGCGTTCCGCACCACCAGCTACGGCATCGCCACGATCACGATCGACGGCTCCTCGGTCACCACGGACCTCTACGCGCCGTCCAACATCTACAAGGCCGTCGTCTACCGGGCCCGCGGCTTGGCCGACACGACGCATACGGTCAGCTTCGAGCGGACCGGCTCCAAGAACGCGTCCGCCACCCAGGCCTACATCAACCTCGACGCGGTCGACCTGGTCGGCACCTTCGTGACCGACGTCGCGCCGCCGTCCACCACGGCCTCGGTGGCCGCTACCTACGTGGAGACCGCCACGATCCCGCTCGCGGCGACCGACGACATCTCGGGCGTGGACTTCACGAAGTGGCGCATCGACAACGGCGCCTGGTACACCGGCAGCACCGCGTCGACCACGGCGGGCGGCCCGCACACGTTGCAGTACTACAGCGTCGACGAGATGGGCAACCGCGAGGCGACCAAGTCGGCGTCGTTCTCGGTGGTCAAGCGGTACGACCACACGGACAGCCGCATCTACTACCTCGGCAGCGCCTGGACGACATCCACCAACGCGGCCTACTACGGCGGCACCATCAGGTACGCCGCGAGCAGCCCGGCGACCGTCACCTTCGCGTTCAAGGGAACGGGCCTCGACTGGTACGCGTACCGCCAGGCGGCCTACGGCATCGCGACGATCACCATCGACGGCAGCAGCGTGACGACGGACCTGTACTCGCCGGGCATCCTGTACCAGTCGAAGGTGTACTCGGTGCGCGGCCTCGCCGACGCGACGCACACCGTCGCGATCACGAGGACCGGCTCGAAGAACGCATCGGCCACCGCGGCCAACATCGACATCGACGCGATCGACCTGGTCGGCTCGCTGGTCACGGACCTGCCGGCCGTCGACAAGCTGCCGCCGGTCACCACCGCCAACAACTACGGCAGCTACGCGGGCACCGCGGCGCTGTGGCTCACACCCACTGACGACCTGTCAGGCGTGCTCCAGACCTACTGGCGCCTGGACGGCGGCGCCTGGTACACGGGGCGCTCCGTGCAGACAGCGACGCTCGGACTGCACACGCTCGACTACTACTCGACCGACAGGGCGGGCAACACCGAGCCGACGCGCACGGAGCAGTTCTACATCCTGACCCGCTTCGAGCAGAACGACTCGAGGATCGTCTACGAGGGCAGCGGGTGGACGACGAGCACGCACGCCTTCTACTCCGGCACCACGATCCGCTACAAGTCCGGCAACCCGGGCAAGGTCACCTTCGTCTTCAACGGCACGGGCTTCGACTGGGTGGCGTTCCGCAACGTCGCCTACGGCATCGCGACGGTCACGGTCGACGGCAGCTCGGTGGCCACCGACCTCTACGCGCCGAGCAACACCTACAAGTCCGTGGTGTACCGCGCCCGCGGCCTGGTCGACACCACGCACACCGTCATCATCGAGCGCACAGGACGCAAGCGCGTCGCCGCCACGGCCGCCAACATCAGCATCGACGCTATCGACATCATCGACGGCGACCTCGTCGATCCGGTGGCCGGCGACAGCACGGCGCCGATCACCACCGACAACCACGTCGCGTCATACCTCGAGAGCGCCACGGTCTCGCTGTCGACCTACGACGACCTGTCCGGCGTCGTCTCGACCAACTGGCGCATCGACGGCGCGTCGTGGACCAGCGGAACGACCGCCTACACGGCGCTTCCGGGCCTCCACACGCTGGAGTACTACTCCGTGGACCGGGCTGGCAACACCGAGGCGACGAAGGACGCCACCTTCACCGTCGTGACGCGCTTCGACGACATCGGCGACGCCTTCACGTACTCAGGCGTGTGGGCCACCGGCACGAGCAGCGCCTACTACGGCGGCACGATGAGGTACGCGACGACCAGCACCGCTGAGGTCGCCTTCACCATCGACGGCACCGGCTTCGACTGGTACTCGCCGAAGGGCACGGCGTACGGGCTCGCCGAGCTCGTCATAGACAGCGGCACGCCGATCGAGGTGGACCTGTACTCGGCGACGTTCCAGTACTCGGCGCTCGCGAGGAGCATCCGCGGCCTGTCGGCAGGCACTCACACCGTCGTCATCCGCTACACGGGCACGAAGACCGCCGGCTCGGCCGCGAATGTCGGCATCGACCGCATCGACGTGGCGGGGGCGGTCGGGGGGGGATCCCACCCGCCGGGGGGAGGCAGCACCGAGGCGCCGCCCGCCTGGCCCTTATACACACCTCCGAGCCCTCCGGACCAGGCAGCGTCTCGCTTGCCGGCTTCCGCCTGAAAAAAATC
>VAUM01000091.1 GCA_005774595.1 Actinomycetota bacterium | reverse complement strand
CCGATCTTGGCGGGGTCGGAGTCGAGGACCGCCACGACGTCGAATCCGCGGGCCGCGAAGCCCGGGTACCCGAGCAGCGCGGAGCCGATGCGGCCGAAGCCGACGATTGCGACGCGGCGGCCGCGGTCGAGGCCGAGGTGCTGCCTCAGGCGGGTCGCCAGCCCGGCGACGTCGTAGCCCATACCGCGGACGCCCCCCTCGCCGAGCACCGAGAGGTCCTTGCGGACCTGCGCGGCGTTCGTGCCCGCCAGGTCCGCGAGCCGCTCGGACGAGACGACGGCAGTGCCGGCGTTCTCGAGCTCCAACAGGCAGCGGAGGTAGACGGGGAGCCGCCGCACCGTCGCTTCCGGCGTGCTCGGGCGTCCCGCGTCCGTTCTCGCCATCGCGCGCGTCCTACCTGTTCCCGATCGTGCCCGACGCCTCGAGGGCGGCGAGCGCTGCCTTGATCTTCTGCGCGCTGTCGGCGTCCTCGGGCGGCTCCGGGAGTAGGGCGAGCGTGTCGCGGTACAGCTTCGCGGCTCCCGCGGCGTCTCCCGACAGGGTCAGCTGCTCGCCGAGGAGCACCGCGCCCTTTGCCCAGGACGGCGAGTACCCCATGGCGGCCTTGAGCGCGGCGAGCGCGTCGGCCTTCCTGTCCGTGCCGAGCATCTTGAGGTACCCCTGCTCGAACGCGTTGCGGCAGTTGACGTTGCCCGGCGAGGCCCTCATCGCCCCGAGGTACGCCTCGAGCGCGCCCGCAGCGTCGCCCTTCTGCTGCTTCAGGTCTCCGAGCAGCACCCACGCCTCGAAGTAGTTCGTGTCCATCGCGACCGCGTACGCGATCTCCTTGATGGCCTCGTCGAGCTTGTTCTCGCCGGCCAGCGCGATCGCGAGCTGGTAGCGCACGGCCGGACCGTACGGCTCGCATATCGTGCCCTCGCGCGCGGTCGCCACCGCCTGGGCCCGGTACTTCGGATCGAGGTAGTCGGCGCCGAAGTTGTACAGGTTGGAGAGGAAGACGTAGTTGTCATACTCGGTCGGCACGAAGGCGATGGCGGACTTCAGCGCGCTCTCGGCCTGCCCGAACGCCGAGACCCCCTGCTCGTACGAGGCCGTCGCGTCCTGGCCCGACTGTTGCGCCTGGCGCGCCTGCAGGATCGAGTTGACCGCGATGTCCTGCCAGGCGAGCCCCAGCTCCGAGCGGTACATGTCGTTGGTGGGGTTCAGCTTGATGGACTGTTCGATCGCCCGGACGCGGTCCATCCCGCCCGACCCGATGCGGCCCTTGAGGTAGTACCGGTCAGCGTATGCGTAGACGATGTTGCCGATGAACAGCGCGCCGCACGCGATCAGCACGATGACTGAGACCACTGTGCCCCAGGAGGGCGCGGAGACCTTGCGCGTCTCGGCGAGCGGCGACAGCAGCAGCGCCATCAGGATCCAGATGAAGATCGTCGAGCCGGTCACCGACAGGCCGAAGAAGAGGTGCCCCACGTAGGCGGCGCACGCCGCCCAGATGCCCGCCTGCAGCAGTCGCGGCCCGCCGCCCCCCTTGGCGAAGGCCATCGGACCGCCCAGCCACGCGGCGACGAAGAAGACACCGTACACGAGGATGAGCCCGGGTATGCCGACGCCCGTGGCGAGCTGCAGCGGGTAGTCGTGCACGTTGTCCGCGACCGAGAGGTAGCCGGCCGCCTGCACGTACTCATAGGGCTTGTACTTCGGGAAGAGGAGCCGGAAGGTGTCGAGCCCGAACCCTTGGATGGGCTTGTGGGCGACCGCCGAGGCGGCCGCCTGCCAGATCTGCATACGCGTGAGCGCCGAGCCCTCGCTCGTCTTGAAGATCGACGAGATGCGCTCGCCGACGTTGAGCACCGCGCTCTCGGACTTCAGGCTGATGCCGACGATGATCGCGACCACGACGACCGCCACGACGACGAGCGCCCAGTCGATCCTGCGCAGCTTCACCCCGCTGCGCCACGCCGAGATGGCGAAGAAGAACAGGCCGATGACTCCGCCGACCCACGCGCCACGGACGAACGCGGTGATCCAAGCGACGGCCGTCAGCAGGAAGCCCGCCCAGTACAGCGCGCGCCACCAGCGCGACTGCTCCGAGAGCGCGAGCGCGAGGCAGATGAGGAGCGGGAACACGAGGAAGCCGCCGAGCAGGTCCGGGTTGCCGTAGGTCGAGAAGCCCCGGTTCGCCTCGAAGGGCAGTTCGCCCCAGCGGATGAGATCGAGGCTGACCCTGGCCGACTCGTACGCCACGCCGGTCTGAGCAGCGATCGTCTTGGCGCCCGAGATCGCCGCGCCGACGTAGGCCGCGAGCAGCAGCGACAGCGCCAGCACGACCGCGGTGGCCTTGAGGTAGCCGGACTTGCGCTCGGGCGGCAGCGACATCCAGACCCAGGTCGCGCCGCCGAAGGCCGCGGCGACGAGCAGGAGCCACTCGTACCGCAGCGCGGGCGCGAACCTCGCGTACTGTGCCGTGAACGAGATGCCCGAGATCACGACCGCCCACGCCAGCGAGGCGACGCCCGCCCATTCGAACGCGTGCAGGCCGTCGCGCTCCCGTCGCCATACCGCCGCGATCCCGGACGCCCCCGCGACGACCAGCGGACCGAGTGCGGCGAACCGCATCCCGAGCGCGGTCACCGCCGACGCCAGCGCGGGCGTGACGGTGCCGAAGAACTGCAGGACGGCGTAGCCGCTCACGATGAGGTTCGAGAAGAAGAGCGTCACGATGACCGACCGGATGCGCGACGGGCGGTCGGCGAGCTGGATGGTGAGGAAGAACACCGTCGCGTAGTTGATGAAGGACACGAGACCCTCGAAACGGCGGTACTTGCCGAACAGCGCCGTCGGCGGGTGGATCGAGGTGAGCGTGGTGATGGCGAGCCACACGAGCATCGCGAGCACGAGGAACTCGAACCAGGTGAAGAAGCGGAACGGCTTCGCGCCGCCACGCCGGATGAAGCGGACCTGCCCGCCGGCCATGAGCACGTGCCACGCCCACGCGCCGAACCCGATGAGCGTGAGCGCCCGCATCACGACGATCTTCGCGATGTCGAACTGGTCGTAGGTCAGAGGCAGCGACCACAGGTGCGTCCACGTCAGGTTCGAGATCGCGATGGGCACGAGGAAGACGATCAGATGCAGGCACCACCACGCCAGCCGCAGCGAGGCGCTCTCGTGCTTGGGCGCGCGCACCTGCGCGGGCGCGGGCGCCGCCTTGCCGCCCTGCTTGGCGACGCCCTTGCCGGGGCCGGCGCCCTTCGCGTTGACGTTCTTCGGGTTGGACCTCTGTGCAGCCGCCACGTGGCCTCCTACCGCGCTCCCCGGCCCGTGAGGACCACGCGCAGCGTCTCGACGAGTATCTGGACGTCCATCAGCAGGTTCTGATGATACATATAGATGAGGTCGTACTTCAGCTTGCGTTCGGGCGTCGTGGCGTACGACCCGCTCACCTGCGCGAGCCCCGTGGCGCCCGGCTTGACGCGGAACCGCTCGCGGTAGCCCGGGATGTCGCGGGCGAAGCGCTCCACGAAGAACCCCCGCTCGGGCCTCGGCCCCACGAAACTCATCTCACCGGCGAGGATGTTGAGCAGCTGCGGCAGCTCGTCGATGCGGAAGGTGCGCAGGAACCGGCCGAGCGGCGTGATGCGCGCGTCGTCGTCGGCGGCGAGCACCGGGCCGGTGTCCTTCTCCGCATCGCGCACCATGGTCCGGAACTTGTGCACTCGGAACGGCTTCATGTCCTTGCCCACGCGCTCCTGGCTGAACGTGACCGGCCGGCCCATCGAGACGAGGATCGCCAGCGCCGCGAGGAGCAGGACGGGCGAGAGCACGACGAGCAGCGCGAGCGCGCTCACGAAGTCGGCGACCCGCTTGGTCGCCGCGTACCACGGCGGCACGGTACGGCGCGTGATCTCCATGAGCGGGATGTCGCCGATGAGGTTGTCCACGGTGCCGATGAAGACCTCGTAGAGCTCGGGCACCACGTCGACGCGCACGTCCGCCTCGTCGGACAGCGCGAGGTTCTCCACGAGCTCGCGCAGCGCCACCGGCGAGACGACGATCACGCGGTCCACGCGTTCGGCCGCGACCACCGCCGCCGCCTCGGACGCGGTGCCGAGCACGGGGAAGCCGGAGATCTCGCCGGGCGAGCTGATGCGCTCGTGCTCGTCGCGCGCGAGCAGGCCGACGACGCGGTAGCCCCAGCCCTCGCGGCGGCGCATCTCGGTCGCCAGCTCCACGGCCACGCCACCGACGCCGATGACGAGCACGCGCTGCTGCGGCCAGCGGATCGGGGTGACGCGCAGCAGCGACATGCGCCAGCCGGCCAGCAACATGTTCTGGAGCGCCCACGCGATACCGATCACGAGGCGCGACAGCGAGAAGAAGTGCGTGCCGGCGACGAACGCGATCGCGAAGGTCAGCAGCGAGCCGACGGTGACCGAGAGCAGGACCGCGCGCACGACCGCCCAAGGGTTCTCGGTCCGCTCGGGCTCGTAGAGGCCGTAGATGTAGCCGGCGCCGAGGAACGCGGCGGTGAGTATCGGCGCAAGGGACAGGTACGGCTGGAAGTTGAACTCGGGCAGGTGGCCGCCGAAACGCAGGAGGTACGCGAGCAGGAACCCGACGTTGACGAGCACGGCGTCGAGCACCACGGAGAGCGCTATGAAGCGTCCGCGCGACATACCTGGTTGCGTGCTCCGTCCTCTCCGCTCGGTGGCCCGTGCGCCTTCGTCACAGCGAGCGGTAGACCGCCGTCACCTCGTCGGCCATTCGTCCGACCGAGAACACCTCGCGCGCGCGGCGCGCCGCCTGCTCGCCGAGCCGCGTGCGCAGCGACTCATCGCCCAGCAGCGAGCCGAGCGCCTCGGCGAGCGCCGCCGGGTCGTTCGGCTCGACCGTCAGCCCCGTGACGCCGTGCTCGTTCGCGAACTCAACGCCGGTCCCGAGCCGCGTGCTGACCACCGGCGTGCCCGAGGCATGCGCCTCGACCTGCACCAGCCCGAACGCCTCCGAAGGTGCGACCGACGGCAGACAGAACACGTCGGCGGCACGATACCACGCGCGCAGGTCGAGGTCGCCCGCGTGCGGCAGGAACGTCACGCGACCGTCACAACCCAGCCCGGCCGCCAGAGCGCGCAGCTCGCCCTCGAGCGGGCCGCTACCGATTGCGACGAGGTCGCAGTCGAGCTGCGGCAGCGCGCGGAGCAGCACGTCGACACCCTTGTAGTAGACGAGCCTCCCGACGAAGAGCACGACCGGGCGGGAGTGCTGCGAGCGCAGCTCCTCGGCGCGCCGCATCACCTCGGGCGTGGCGTCGTAGCGCTCGGTGTGGATCCCGTACGGGACCACGCGGACCTTGGCGGCATGCCGCTGCAGCACCGGCGAGTTCGCCGCCATCTGGGGCGAGCCGGCGATGACCGCGGACGCGCGGTCGAGCACGCGGTCCGCAACGGGTCCGTACAGCGCCCCGAGCACCTTCTGGCGGACGATGTCGCTGTGATACCAGACCACCGAAGGCACCCCCCGGCCCGCGGACAGCCAGGCGACCTCGCCCCACGGGTAGGGGAAGTTGAGGTGGAAGACGTCGGTCTCGCGCACGAGTCCGCGCATCCGCGAGCGCATGCGGGGCGCGACGGGCGTGGACGCGTACGCGAACGCGCGGCTCTCGCGCACGACGCGCACCCCGCCGACGACCTCCTCGACGGTCGCGCGGCCCTCGTTCGCCACGAGCACGGTCACCTCTACGCCGTCGCGCGAGGCGAGCTCCTCGGCGAGGTCGCGCAGGTGGTACTCGATGCCCCCGAGGTGCGGCGGGTAGTACTTGTTGACGAAGGTGACCCGCATCGGCGGCCTCACCTACCTGCCCCAGTCGTCGTCGAGGCGCACGATGTCGTCCTCTTCGAGGTACTCGCCGACGGCGACCTCGATGACCTCGAGCGGCTCGGTCCCCGGGTTCTCGAGGCGGTGCGCCATGCCGAGCGGCACGTACACGGACTCGTTGGCGGCGACCGTGACGGTCCGCTCGCCGAGGGCCACCCGCGCGGTCCCGCGCACGACGACCCAGTGCTCCGTGCGGCGCGCGTGCGTCTGCAGCGACAGGCGGGCGCCGGGCGTGACGCGGATGGACTTGATCTGGAAGCCCTCGCCGCGCATGAGCAGCGTCCACCCGCCCCACGGGCGCGCGACGTCGCGCGGGCGCACGACCTCCTCGGCGCCGGCGGCCCGCAGCGCGTCGACGACGAGGCGCACGTCCTGCGCGCGGTCGCGCGTGGTGACGAGCGTGGCGTCCGCGGTGTCGACGACGAGCGCGTCGGTCAGGCCGAGCGTGGCGACGAGCCGGCCGGCGGAGTAGACGAGCGAGCCGGTCGAGCCGACGTCGACGGCGCGGCCGACGAGCGTGTTGCCGCGCTCGTCCGGCTCGGCGAGGCGCGCGATCGAGAGCAGGGAGCCGACGTCGGACCAGGCCAGCTCGGCCGGCACGACCGCGACCGCGCCCGAGACCTCGAGCACGGCGGTGTCGAACGG
>VAUM01000090.1 GCA_005774595.1 Actinomycetota bacterium | reverse complement strand
TCGCGATTCCGCTCAACGACACCGGCCTCGACGTGATCGACGTATCGTCGACTTCTGCGCCGGTGAGGCTGAGTCGATTCACCCCCGGCGGGTTTCACGGACTCAGCGCGCTCGCGGCTGTCTCCGCCACCGAGCTCGTCGGGATCTCGGAGGGCGACCTGTGGAGGTTCGACGTCTCGAATCCCGCGGCGCCCTCCGGTTCGGCAGTCGAAGGGTTCGCCTGCGACGCGCTCACGGCGGACGACGGACGTATGGCCGTGGTCGGGAATGGGGCGGCCCTGTATGCGGTCGTGCCCGGCGGGCCGGTCGAGCCGCTCGGTGTCTGGCAGCCGGCCGCCGTGCCTAGCTGCGTCGCTTCCGCGACCAGCACGCTTGCCGTGGCTGGAGACGGGGCGGTGTTTTCGTGCTGGGACATGTCCGATCCGCGCGCGCCAGAGGTGGTGGGCACGGTCGCGTGCGGAGTTCCCGTGTTCAACGAGTGGGGTGACCCACTCGACAGTTCGATACGCAGCGTCGCAGCTGACGGTGCCGAAGCGGTCGTGGTGACTGACGGCGGGATCGAGATGGTCGACCTCGGCGACCCGACGGCACCCTCCGTCGCCGGCACTCTCGCCCTGGGGCCGGGGATGTGGGCTCCGGCCGGTGCCGCAATGGCTGACGGCCGGGTCTTCGTCGCGCAGCTCGAGTCCGGCCTCTGGATGGTCGACGCGCGCAATCCGGCGGCTCCGATCGAGATAGGTCGGGTCGTGCCCGCGAACGCCTACGGGCGCTGCATGGTCCAAGACGTCGCAGTGTCGGGACGCTACGCGTTCATCGCGGACTTCGAGTACGGCCTACGCGTGGTGGACGCCTCCGCGACCCCCGCGCCTCGAGTGGTCGCGAGTATCGCCACGTTCAACATGAACGCCTCTCCGGTCATCGACCGTCCGGGCACGGTCACGCTTGACGGCACGAGGCTGTACCTTGGTAGCGGATCGAGCCTGAAGGTCTTCTCCGTCGCCGACCCGCTCCACCCCGTGCTCTTGGGCACGGTGGGCGGCTTCACTTCAGGCATCGTGCCCGGCGGTGACGGCTACGTGTACGCGGGAACGATGGCCGGCGTGCGCACGGTCGACCTGCGGAACCCGGCCGCCGGCTATGTCGTCGGCACCACCGCTCTCCCGGACGGGTACGTCCGCCTCACGCGCTGCGGTGACGCCTTGGTCGCGGTCACCGGCAACGACCTGTTCACGATGGATCCCATGACCGAGCGCATCTACGGCGCGAATCGGTTCGACACAGGCGTCGCCGTCGTGCGCTCGGAGTTCGACACCGCGGACACAGTCGTGATCGCCTCCGGTCGCGCGTTCGCCGACGCCTTGTGTGGCGCGCCGCTGGCGTACGCGCTCGATGCGCCGGTGCTTCTCGTGGAGCCGGGCTCCATCCCGCCGGCGGTACTAGCCGAGATCGATCGGCTCGGGGCTACACATGCGGTTGTGCTCGGAGGCGAGGGTGCGGTCTCGGCGACCGCGGTCGGGCAGCTCGCGTCGGTCGGCATCGCCGGCGATGACGTCGAGCGCATCGGCGGCGCGAGCCGCTACGAGACCGCGGTCCTCGTCTCGGAGAGGCTCCGCGATATCACCGGCGACCTTCCCGGGGCGTTCATCGCCAGTGGAGTCGGCTTTCCCGATGCCTTGGCGGGCGCGCCGGTCGCCGCAAGGATCGGCTCGCCGATCCTTCTCACGCGCTCGTCGGAGGTACCGACAGTGACCGCCGCCGCCGTCGAGGCGCTCGCGGACACAGCGACCGTCGTGATCCTCGGCGGGACGGGTGCCGTTTCCCAGGCATGTTCCTCGACGCTTGGGGCCGACGTGCGGCTCAGCGGAGCCGATCGCTACGACACCGCACGCGTCGTCGCCGAGTACGGGCTCGCCCACGGCTTCACGGCAAGGTCTTGCTACCTGTCCAGCGGTGTTGCGTTCCCTGACGCGCTGTCGACCGGTGTCGTCGCGGCTCGTATCGGTGTGCCGGTGGTGTTCTCCTCGGGGGGAGGACTCCCCGCTCCGAGCGCCGGGTTCCTCCGTGCGCACAGGGACGAGACGACCGAGATCTTGGTGGTGGGAGGTCGGGGCGCCGTGTCCGTGACGGCTGAGACCGGAGCGGTGGCCGCGCTGACCAGGTGACGCTCCACTGCTCGCCTCAGGCAGCTCGTGGGACAACGCGGAGAAGTACGTCGAGCTCGGGTTCGCGGGCGGCAGCGGTTCCGACCCGCACAAGGCCGCCGTTTCCGGCGACACCGTCGGCGACCCGTTCAAGGACGCCGCCGGCCCGTCGTTGTACATGCCGATCAAGCTGCTCGCGATCGTCACGCTCGTGCTGGCGCCGCTGTTCATCAGCATCACGTAGCGCGCGGGGGGTGCGGGAGGTCACGGGGCGCGAGTAGGAGACCGCTCCCGCCTGAGCGGCGCTTCCGCCCGCTCATCGAGCCGCCGTTGACCTCCATCACTCTACTGTGGTAAAGAATCGTGGGTTGCCACCACCCCCCGGCGTGGCAGCCCTACTTGCGAGAGGAGCACGGATGAGTGAGGGGTTGATGCTGGCGCTGATCGTCGGGCTGAGCGTCTTCGGGCTCGGCGTGGCATGGTGGCTCGCGCAGTGGGTGCTCAAGCGCGACACCGGCAACGACGCGATGCGCGCCGTCTCGGACGCCATCAAGGAGGGCGCCGAGGCGTTCATGCGCCGGCAGTTCCGCACGATCATCTACCTTGCGGTCGCGCTGGGCGCCGTCCTGTTCATCGGCTACGCGTTCCTCAAGCCGACCGGCTCGATGGACCCGGTGAGCAACAAGTACCTGCTCGCCATGGGCGTGACCGTCTCGTTCATCTTCGGCGCGGTGTGCTCCATCATCGCCGGCTACGTCGGCATGTGGATCTCGATCCGTGCGAACATCCGCACCGCTGCGGGCACGACGCGCAGCGTCAACGACGGCCTGCAGGTCGCACTGCGCGGCGGCGCCGTGGCCGGCTTCATGGTCGTCGCGATGTCGCTGCTCGGCGTCGCGGGCCTGTACTACGCGGTCGACCTGACGATGGACATCGCCAAGACCCAGATCCCGCTGCTGATCGTCGGCTACGGCTTCGGAGCGTCGTTCGTGGCGCTCTTCTCGCAGCTCGGCGGCGGCATCTACACGAAGGCCGCCGACGTGGGTGCCGACCTGGTCGGCAAGGTCGAGGCCGGCATCCCCGAGGACGACGCGCGCAACCCAGCCGTCGTCGCGGACCTCGTGGGCGACAACGTGGGCGACTGCGCCGGCCGCGGCGCCGACCTGTTCGAGTCCACCGCCGCCGAGAACATCGGCGCGATGATCCTCGGCGCCGTCATGGCCGAGCGCGTCGTGGCGATGTACCCGACCGTCAGCGAGCAGTGGGTCCTCGGCGTGATGATGTTCCCGCTCGTCGCCCGTGCGTTCGGCATCCTGGCGTCGTTCATCGGCATCCTGTGCGTCAAGCACAAGGAGGGCGACAACCCGATGCGCGCGCTCGACCGCGGCTTCTACGTCGCGACCGCGCTGGCGGTCGTCGGCATGGCGATCTCGTCGTACTGGCTCCTGCGCATCCCCGAGGTCCCGGGCGCGTGGTGGCACTTCCTGCTCGCCGGCGTGGTGGGCGTCATCACCGCGTTCCTGTACCTGCGCATCACGCAGTACTACACCGAGCACGAGTTCCGCCCGGTGCGTTCCATCGCCGACGCGTCGCAGACCGGCCCGGCGACCAACATCATCGCTGGCATGGCGGTCGGCTTCGAGTCCACCGCCGCCCCGGTCGTGGTCATCTCCATCGCGATCCTGGCAGCGTTCGGCCTCGGCCAGAGCTCGGGCTTCCCCGAGGCGGGCCTGTTCGGCACCGCCGTGGCCACCATGGGCATGCTGTCGACCGCTGCGTACGTGCTCGCGATGGACACCTTCGGTCCGATCGCCGACAACGCCGGCGGCATCATCGAGATGTCGGGCCAGACCGAGGAGGTCCGCCGCAAGGCCGACCAGCTCGACGCCGCGGGCAACACCACCAAGGCGCTCACCAAGGGCTACGCGATCGGCTCGGCCGCACTCGCCGCGTTCCTGCTCTTCTCGGCCTACATGGACGAGGTCCGCAGCTACGGCGTCGAGCTCACCACCGTGGACATCGCCAAGCCCGAGATCTTCACCGCCGCGCTGCTCGGCGGCATGCTGGTCTTCCTGTTCAGCGCGTGGACCATCCGCGCGGTGGGCAAGGCGGCCGTCTCGGTCATCCAGGACGTGCGCGACCAGTTCAAGGAGAAGCCCGGCATCATGGAGGGCACGGACAAGCCCGACTACGGCCGCACAGTGGACATCGTGACGCGCGCGGCGCTGAAGGAGATGGTCGCTCCGGGGCTGCTCGCGACCCTCATGCCGATCGCCGTGGGCATCACGTTCCGCCTCATCGGCCCGCTGTTCGACATGCCGAACCTCGGCGCCGAGGCGGTCGCCGCGTTCCTGATGGTCGGCACGATCGCCGGCATCCTGATGGCGCTGTCGCTCAACAACTCGGGCGGCTCGTGGGACAACGCGAAGAAGTACATCGAGCTCGGCTTCGCGGGTGGCAAGGGCTCCGACACGCACAAGGCGTCGGTGTCGGGCGACACCGTCGGCGACCCGTTCAAGGACACGGCCGGCCCGTCGCTGCACGTGCTCATCAAGCTGCTCGCGACCGTCACGCTCGTGCTGGCGCCGCTGTTCATCAACGTCACGTAGGCGCGCGGGCGACCCGCGCTCGTTCGTTCGCATCAGCCGGAGGGCCCCCGAAAGGGGCCCTCCGCGCGTCTTCGGCGCCGGCCGCTACTTCTCGAACGGCAGCGACTGGCGGTTGCCTGCGATGCCGCGGGCCTCGCCGGATGCGAACTGGACCTGCATCCACTTCGCGAAGTCGTACCCGGAGCTGCACAGCGCGCCCATGAGCGTGTGCTCGGACACGCGGCCGCGCGCGTCGGCGGTCAGCCCGGTCTTCACGATCACGGTGGGTCCGAACGCATCCTTGTTCACGACCTCGATGCTCTTGACCGTGCCGTACCACGCTTCGGCCGAGGAGTCCCTCGGACCGCCCGGGCCGTACTGCTGCTCGAGCCAGGACTTCAGCGACGCTGCATCGGTGGGCTTTGGGAGCGCCTCGAGCGCGGGCCGCTCGGCGGTCCCGCGTTCCGTGCGGATACTCCACTGGTCCACGGTGATGTAGCAGTCCGTGAACGCCGGGTCCGACGCGCGGATGGCGTTCACCGCGGCGTCGTCCTTCGAGTAGTCCGTGTCGGCGTCAGCGGCCGTCTTGAGGACGATCACGATCGCCGGCACGCCCGCGATCGACTGCTGCTCGATGCTCTCGACCAGCGGGTACCAGGTCGCTTGCGCACTGTTCGCGGCGAGGTACGCCTTGACCGCCTCGATGTCCTTGGCGCCGTCGGCCTTCTTCGAGCCGCCGTCGCCGGACGTGCCGCCGCCCGTCGAGCCGGGCTTCGTCGCGAGGCGGCATCCGGAGGCGAGTGCGCCGGCGAGTCCGAGCGCGACGAGGACTGCGGTCGCGGTGCGGAGTGCGCGCATGGCTTCTCCTTCGTGGGCTGACGGCTCGTCCACGAGCATACCAGCCCCGGCCGAGGTGCCGCCGCGGGCCGGTCGCCAGGTCGTGCACTTGCGTCGTTCAGGACCGGTTCCCGGCTCCTACGGTTTCTCGGAACGATCGTTCCGAGAAACCGTAGGGCGCGCCGAGAGGCTCGGCGACCGCCGGGTCCAAACGGCGTCGAGGCCCGCATCGCCGCAGGTGGTACAATGCGGCTCCCCCGAACAGGGGGCCGCCAGGACCGCAGATGCGGCCGGGACGGCCACACCGGGAAGGAGCTCGAGCGATGAGCGACGTGCCTCTGGATCCCGCGAGGTCCGTGACGGTGACCGCCCTTCGCGCCGCGAAGGAGGCCGGTCGCCGCATCGTCATGGTCACCGCCTACGACGTCATCGGCGCGCGACTGGCCGATGCGGCCGGCGTCGACGTGGTGCTCGTCGGCGACTCGCTCGGCATGACCGTGCTCGGCCACGACTCGACCCTGCCCGTGACGATGGACGACATGGTGCGCCACACTGCCGCCGTCGTCCGCGGGACCTCGCGCGCGCTGGTGGTGGCCGACATGCCGTTCATGTCGTACCAGGTCTCGCCCGAGGACGCGCTGCGCAACGCCGGGCGGTTCGTGGCCGAGGCCGGCGCGGCGGCTGTCAAGCTCGAGGGCGGTGCGGTCATGGCCGACACGGTGCGCCGCATCGTCGCAGCGGGCATCCCCGTCATGGGGCACGTGGGGCTCACGCCACAGTCGGTCAACGCGCTCGGCGGCTACAAGGTGCAGGCACGCGGCGCCGCCGAGGCGCTCGCGCTGGTCGGTGACTGCGCAGCGCTGCAGGACGCCGGCGCGTTCGCGGTCGTGCTCGAGTGCATCCCCGCAGAGCTCGCCGCGCTCGTGACCGAGCGCCTCGCGATCCCGGTGATCGGCATCGGCGCCGGCGCCGGTTGCGACGGGGAGGTCCAGGTC
>VAUM01000089.1 GCA_005774595.1 Actinomycetota bacterium | reverse complement strand
CGGCGGCGTTCCGCGTGACGGGGCCGGCGGGCGTGACGGTAGTCCCGGCCGGCGTGGACGAGCGCCTCGTGGTGGAGGGCGCGCTCGGGAGCGTGGTCGTGCGCGTGAGCGGCGGCGACGCGTGGGTCGAGAGCGCCGACTGCCCGGACCAGGTGTGCGTGCACGGCGGCCGCATCAGCGGCGGCGCGATCGTCTGCGCCCCCAACGGCGTGGTCGTGCGCTCAGAGGGCGGTGACGCCGATGCGCTCGACGCGCGTTCGCGCTAGCGCCGCCTCGGTGCTCGTCCGCACGGCGCTGCTCGCCGCGCTCGCTGCCGCGATCGGCTACGCCGAGGCGGCGCTCCTTCCCGCGCTGCCCGTGCCCGGCCTGAGGCTGGGGCTGGCAAACGTCGCCGTGCTCGTGGCGCTCGTGTCGCTCGGGCGTCGCCCGGCGCTGGCGGTCGGGGCCGTCAAGGTGCTTCTCGTCGGGCTCGCCACCGGCGGGCTGCTCGGGCCGTCGGGCGCGATGTCGGCGGCCGGCACGCTCGCCGCGTGGGCCGTCGCGTGTCTGCTCGACGCCGCCGGCGAGCGCTTCTCGCCGGTCGGCCTCGGCGTCGGCGCGTCAGCGGCGCACGTCGCGGCGCAGTTCGTGGTGGCGTGCGTGCTCACGGGGTCACCCGCCCCGCTCCTCCTCCTGTCCCTGTCCCTCGCCGCGAGCCTGCCCGCGGGGCTCGCCACCGGGTACTCCGCCCGTCTCCTGGTCTCCCGCACCCCCCTCACGCAGGTGTCCGTCGGCGTGTGAGGAGGTGGGCGCGTGGCGCCCCGCGTACCCGGACCGGGCGGCAGCGCCCGGGACGCCCTGCTGTCCGGCGCCGTCGAGGCGCTGACCGACGCCGACGTGGTCGGCGTGCTCCTCGGCGAGGAGGGCGCCGGCGCGCTCGCGGGCGCGTTCCTCGCGTCCCATCCGATCCCCGACATGCTGTGGCGGGCCCGCGGCGAGGACCTCACGCGGCTGCCTGGTGTCGGGCCGGCCGCCGCAGCGCGGGTGCTCGCCGGCCTCGAGCTGTCGCGCCGCGCCGCGGCGTGGGGCGCCGGGCGCGACCCGGTGATCTCGGGCCCGGAGGACGTGGTCCGCCTGTGCGGCCCGCAGTTCCGGGGCCTGGACCGCGAGCACTTCTGGTGTCTCGCGCTGAACACGAAGAACCGCCTGCTCAGGATGGTCGAGGTCTCGGTGGGGTCGCTCTCGGCATCGATCGTCCACCCGCGCGAGCTGTTCCGCGACGCGGTGCGCGTGTCGGCGGCCTCGGTCGTCGTCGTGCACAACCACCCGTCCGGCGACCCGACCCCGTCGGGCGCCGACATCCAGCTCACGCGGCGCCTGCAGAAGGCCGGCGACGTGCTGGGCATCGAGGTGCTCGACCACGTCGTTATCGGCGACGGGGGAGCGCACACCAGCCTGAGGGACGCTGGGCTGATGTAGCGGCCGACGCCTCTACCTGCGGCGATGATGTGTGCGCGACAGCCCGCGGCACCCTCTTGTGGTAGACTTGCACGGATTCGGGCCCGAAAAGGGTCGGCTCGCGCACGCGCTGTTGCGCGGGGTCCCGATGAAGTAAGGGGAGCGCTCTTGTCGCTCATCGACATGTTCTTCAACTCGTGGGGCGGCGACATGGCCGTCGACCTCGGAACCGCGAACACGCTCGTCTCGGTCCGCGGCCGCGGCATCGTGCTCACCGAGCCGTCCGTGGTCGCGATCGAGGAGAAGTCCAAGCGCGTGCTCGCAGTCGGCATGGAGGCCAAGCGCATGCTCGGCCGCACGCCCGGCAGCATCGTCGCGATCCGGCCCCTCAAGGACGGCGTCATCGCCGACTTCGAGGTCACGGAGGCCATGCTGCGCTACTTCATCAGCGCCACGCGGGTGAAGCGGTTCCCGTGGCAGCCGAAGCCGCGCGTGATGGTGTGCGTGCCGTCGGGCGTCACCGAGGTCGAGAAGCGCGCCGTGTACGAGGCCACGATGCAGGCCGGCGCGCGCCACGCGTACCTGATCGAGGAGCCGATGGCCGCCGCGATCGGCGCGGGGCTGCCGATCCAGGAGCCGACCGGCAACATGGTGGTCGACATCGGCGGTGGGACGACCGAGGTCGCGGTCATCTCGCTGGGCGGCATCGTCATCGCCCAGTCGATCCGCATCGGCGGCGACGAGTTCGACGAGGCGATCATCAACCACCTCCGCCGCGAGTACAACGTGCTCATCGGCGAGCGCACTTCCGAGGAGATCAAGATGTCCATCGGCAGCGCGTTCCCTCTGCCCGAGGAGCTCGACGCGGAGGTGCGCGGCCGCGACCTGGTCACGGGCCTCCCGCGCACGCTCACCATCTCCTCCGAGGAGATCCGCACCGCGGTCGAGGAGCCGATGGCCGCGATCATCGCCGCCATCAAGGGCTGCCTCGAACAGACGCCGCCCGAGCTGTCGAGCGACATCATGGAGTTCGGCATCGTGCTCACCGGCGGCGGTGCGCTGCTCAAGCAGATCGACGAGCGCATCAGGCATGAGACCGGCATGCCGGTGCACGTGTCCGAGAACGCGCTCATCAACGTTGTGCTCGGGTCCGCGATGGCGCTGGAGGAAGAGGACGTCCTCAAGCAGCTGCGCCGCCGCGACTCGCGCTAGGAGGCGGAAACACGCCCCCATGGCCGGTCCCCAGCCCGAACAGAGGCCTGCCAGCCCGTGGCTGCTCGTCGGCGCGGTCGCGCTGTCGCTCGTGCTCGTGACGGTCTATGTCAAGGAGGGCGACCGCGGTCCGCTCCACCTGGTCCGTCGCGGCGTGCAGGCGGTCGCCGCGCCTGTTGCGGCGGTCGGTGACTGGGTGACGTGGCCGGTGCGTGCCGCCACCACCTGGGTGGGCGGCTTCACGATGTCGAAGGCCGACGTAGCCGAGCTGCAGGCGCAGAACGCCGAACTTCGGAAGCGCAACGCCGAGCTCGAGGAAGCGAGGCTCGAGAACGAGCGGCTGAAGAAGCTCGTCGGGTTCGCGGAGGCCGCGGGCCTCGACGCGAAGGGCGCGCACGTGATCGGCCGGCCGAGTTCGACCTGGGAGGGCGTCGTCGTGCTCGACCTCGGCTTCGAGGACGGCGTGACCACCGGCATGCCGGTGCTCTCGGCGCAGGGGGTCGTGGGCCAGGTGGTCGAGTCCACGCTCGGGTCGTGCCGCGTGCGGCTCATCACCGACCAGCGCTCAGGCGCCGCGGCGCTCGTCCAGCGCACGCGGGCGACCGGCGTGTTGCGAGGCTCGGTCGACGGGGGCCTGACGATGGACTTCGTGGACCGCAAGTTCCTGCCGCAGCGCGGCGACGTGGTGCTCACGTCGGGCCTCGGCGGCGTCTATCCGAAGGGGCTGCTCATCGGCGAGGTCGTCGACGTCGACGCGCGCCCCGGCGACCTGTTCCCCGACATCGTCGTGGAGTCGAAGGTGCCGTTTGCGAGCCTCGAGGAAGCGCTCGTGCTTGTCTCGGCGCCGCCGGCAGTGGAAGGGGGGGCGGGCGAATGAGGCGCGCGCTCCCGGCCACGCTGGCCATACTCGCGGCCGCAGCGCTTCAGGTGGGCATCGCGCCCCACGTCGGCATCGGCGGCGTCGTGCCGAACCTCCTGCTGCTCGTCGTCATCACGCTGGCGTTCATGGAGGGGTCCCAGGCGGGCATGGTGGCCGGCTTCTCGGCCGGTCTGCTGCTCGATCTCCTCGGCACCGGCCCCGTCGGCGCCTGGGCCCTTGTCCTCGCGGTCACGGGCTACGTGACCGGCCTCGTGGCCGCGAACCTCTTCGCCGAGGGGTGGCTGCTGCCGGTGACCGTGGCGGCCGTCGCGTGCCTGCTCGCCGAGGGCGCGTACGCGTTCGAACTCACCATGTTCGGCGAGGGCGCGAACCTCGCCGGTGCGCTGCTGACCAAGGTCCTGCCGGGCGCGGTCTACAACGCGGCGCTGGCGCTGCTCGTCTACCCGTGGCTCGCCCGGGCGATGCGCCGCGAGCCGCGGCTGACCGAGTTGCGCCGGATCGGGTAGGGGGCGCCCGTGTCCGAGTTCCGCGAGCGGCTCAAGCCGCGCTTCGCCGCCTTCGGCCTGCTGATCCTCGTCGCGCTCGCCGCTCCCGCGCTGCGGTTGTGGACGATGCAGATCCTCAACGGCGACCGGTACGCCGCCAAGGCCAAGGACAACCGCGTCCAAGAGGTCTTCATGGACGCGCCGCGCGGCCGGATCCTGGACGCCAAGGGTCGTCCGCTCGTCTCGAACCGGCCGTCGCTGGCGGTGCTCGTCTCGCCGACGATCGCCCACGCGGCCCGGGGCAAGGACAAGGCGGCGAAGGCCGAGGCCGACCGGCTCCTGAACGACCTGTCGGCGCTGCTCGGCGTTTCGCGGGCGGAGATCGTCGAGCGCCTGTCGTCGGTCAAGGAGGCGCCGCTGGAGCCGCGCATCGTCGCCGTCGACGTCTCCGACGAGCCGGTCGCCTACCTCGCGGAGCACGAGGCGCAGTTCCCCGGCGTCGAGGTGCGCGTCGTCGGCGTGCGCGACTATCCCCAGGGCGGGCTCGCCGCGCACGTGCTCGGGTACACGGGCGTCATCTCCGAGGACGAGATCTCCGACCTCGGTGAGCAGGGCTATCAGCCTGGCGACATCGTCGGCAAGTCCGGGGCCGAGAAGCAGTTCGAGTCGGTCCTGCAGGGCGACCACGGCCGCCGCCTCATCGAGGTCGACGCGCGCGGCAAGCAGCGGCGGATCATCTCCGAGAGCGAGCCGGTCTCCGGTCGCGACGTGCGGCTCACGATCGATCTGGACGTCCAGAGGGTCGCGGAGTCTGCGCTCGCCAACGCGATCGAGGACGCTCACGACCAGGGGTACCCGAAGGCCAAGGCGGGCGCCGCGGTCGTGCTCGACGTCGACACGGGCGAGGTCATCGCGATGGCTTCGGCGCCGACCTACGACCCGCGGCTGTTCATCGGCGGCGTGGAACGCGGGGAGTGGGCCCGCCTGAACGCGGCGGGCAGCGAGTATCCGCTCAACAACCGGGCGATCATGTCTGCGTATCCGCCGGCATCCACGTTCAAGGTGGTCACCGGGATGGCGGGCCTGCGCTACGGCATCACGTCGGAGTGGCGCACCTTCGACTGCGCCGGCAAGTGGGTCGGCATGGGTGAGCAGTGGAAGAAGTATTGCTGGAAGAAGACCGGCCACGGCACGACGTCGTTCCACAACGGCATCGTGTACTCGTGCGACACGGTCTTCTACGAGATCGGGCACGCGTTCTACAAGGACGGCGGCGAGAAGCTCCAGAAGGTCGCCCGCGAGTTCAACCTCGGCAGCCGGACCGGCATCGACCTGCCCGGCGAGGTGCCGGGGCGCGTGCCCGACGCCACGTGGAAGGCCGAGTTCAACAGGGACTACCCCGAGTACCGCGCGTGGTTGCCCGGCGACACGGTCAACATGGCGATCGGCCAAGGCGACATGCTCGCCACGCCGTTGCAGATGGCGGTCGCCTACGCCGCGATCGCCAACGACGGGACCGTCATCCGGCCGCGCGGGCTCGCCGCGGTCCTCGGCCCCGCCGGCAAGGCCGGGCTGGAGTCGTCGGTCGAGACCGCGGGCGCGGTCGATGCCCAGCCGGCGCAGTTCGCCATCAGGCGGCGAGCGCTCGAGGACGTGACCGAGCGGGGTACGGCGAGGGGTGCGTTCGCCGGCCTCCCGCGCCGCGTGCTCGGCAAGACCGGCACCGCCGAGGTGTACGGGAAGGACGACCTGGCGTGGTTCGTGGCCCTCGCGCCCGCCGAGGGCCCGAAGTACGCGGTCGCGGTGGTCGTCGAGCAGGGTGGCCACGGCGGGTCGGTCGCCGCGCCCGCGGCCCGCGAGGTCGTCGCGCAGTTGCTCGGCCTGCCCGTCACGCACGTCCGCGCGCACGACGAGTCGAGGTGATGGCGTGCAGGACCAGGGGCTGAAGCGCATCACCCGGTACGTGCCGCTGCCGTTCGTCGCCGCGATCATCGGCCTGCTGGCGTACGGCGGCGTCATGGTGTGGTCGGCGACCTCGGGCATGAAGGGCGGCGGCGGCATGTTCGCGCGCCAGATGGCGGGCATGGGCATCGGCTTCGCCTTCCTCGCGCTGGCGTGGGTGACCGACTACCGCCGTTTTCTCGGGTGGCTGGGGCCGATCCTGTTCGCGGCCGCGTTCCTGGTGATCGCGCCGCGTATCCCGGGGCTCGGAGCGTCGGCGAAGGGCGCGACCTCATGGTTGCAGGTCGCCGGCGTGCGCCTGTTCCAGCCCTCCGAGCCGGCCAAGCTGCTCTTCATCATCGTGCTCGCATCCGTGGTCGCGCGCTTCAAGGGCGAGATCGGGACCTTGCGGGAGGTCGGCACCGTCGTCACGTACGTGGGGGCGGCGCTCGTGCTGATCCTGCTGCAGCCCGATCTGGGCACCGGCCTGGTGTTCGTCGCGATCACCGCGGGGATGCTGATCGTCGGCGGCCTGCGCGGCAGGTGGTTCGCGGTCTTCGCGCTCGTGGCGGTGTTGTTCGTCGTGAGCCTGAGTGTCTTCGAACCGCCGGGCGACCGCGGCCTGCTCGCCGAGT
>VAUM01000088.1 GCA_005774595.1 Actinomycetota bacterium | reverse complement strand
TTCGTCGCGAGGGCGGCGAGGTCGCCCTCGGCCTGTGCGCGGAAGAGCGCCCCGAGCGTGTGCGGCTGCCCGGGGACGAGGGTGTCCGTGCGGTCTCGCGCCGTGACGAGGACGAACGCGCCGGTGTCTGGCCCGCCCTTGTGGAGCTGACCGGTCGAGTGCAGGTACCGGGGCCCGAGCTCGAAGCAGGTCGCGTTGCGGGTCGTCCGCCCGACCTGGCGCCACGCCTCACGCAGCGGGGCGAGCAGCGACTCGTCGTACGGCAGGTAGGCGAGCATCGCGAGGTAGTCGGGCGGCTCGATGGTGGCGAGCAGGTGGGCCACGGCGCCTGTCACCGACCCCGGCCCGCCGTCCGGGCGGTCGAGAGCGCCGGCGAAGGTCACCCACGTGTCGGCGACGTCGTCGCTGGCGTGCAGCACCTGCGCCGTGCCGCCGAGGATGGCAGCCGTGGCCTTCTTCGCCTCGGTCACGTCGGGCTCATCGAACGGGTTCACCTCGAGCAGGTGTCCGAGCAGCGCGGTGGCGTACTCCCAGCGGACGAACTCCGCGCCGATGGCGATCGGCGCTTCGAGCACGACCTCCTCGACCGGAGCGGTGCGCCGCATGGCCTCGGCCCACTCGGCGAGCGCGGCGTCGTCGGCCGTGCGTAGCACGAACACGGCACGGTCATCGCCGTATCCCGGCTCCGCGGCCACGTCGTCCTCGAGGACGGGTACGATGCCCGTCCCGTCCTTGCCGGTCGACTCCGCGACGAGCTGTCCGACCCACAGCCCGAAGGGCCGCAGGGACGGCGAGCAGACGAGTGTGAGCTTGTCGCGACACGTCTGGAAGGAGTCGAAGACCCAGGCGGCGAGCCGTGCGGCGGGGTTCTGCTCGGCGGGAAGCGCGCAGGCGAGTTCCATGTCGCGCGCGATGCGGACGTACTCGGCCAGATCGACGCCGATCAGTGCCGCCGGTGCCAGGCCGAACATCGACAGCGCGGAGAACCGGCCGCCGACGTTCTGGACGCCCGGGAGCGTCACGCGCATGAGCTCGCGCTGGCGCGTCTTCTCGAGCGCGCTGCCGGGGTCGGTGACCACGATGAACCGTTTCCCGGCCGCCGGTCGGGCGAGCCGCTCCTCCGTCCACGCGCGGGCGATCGCGTAGAGGTAGTTCGGCTCGATCGTCGTGCCCGACTTGGATGCGAGCACGAAGAAGGTGCGCTCCTGGTCGAGCGAGTCCAGCAGACCGAGCACCGTCCGCGGGCAGGTCGTGTCGAGCACGTGCATCCGCGGGAAGCCGGCGCCCGGGCCGGCGATCCCCGCGAGCACGAGCGGCGCGAGCGACGAGCCGCCCATCCCGAGCAGGACCAGGTCGTCGCAGCCCTCCGCGACGACCTGCGCGGCGAGGTTCTCCAGCAGCGTGAAGCGCCCCGGCGCCTTCTCCGCGAGGTCGGTCCAGCCGAGACGCTCGCCGATCTTCTTGCGGGTGTCGTAGTCGGTCGAGTAGAGCGAAGTGTCATGTGCGCGCAGCCGCGCCACGGCGTCCGACGCTATGAGGCGAGACATCGCGTCCATCGTGGAGCGCTCCCGGGGTGCTCGGCTGCGCGTCCGATGATACCCGAAGCGTCTGAGTGCGGTTCGTGACACCCGTCCGGGGCGTGACGCCCGTCACACGGGCGGGCGGGGCGCGAAGCGCCGTCAGGGCGCCTCCCCGGACGCGGGAGCCGGCGCGAGGCGCGCGACGATCGCGCCGGCGGCGATGACGGCCAGCCCGCCTGCGACGGACACTGCCGTGAGGCCCTCCCCGAGGAACGCCGCCGCGAACAGCACGGCGCCGGCGGGCTCCAGGTAGGTGAGGGTCGCGGCACGGTCGGCGCGCACGCCGCGCAGGCCGGTGACGAACAGGAACCCGGTCGCGGCCGTCTGCACGACCCCGAGCACGGCGAGCGAGCCCCACTCGATCGGCGCGGTGGGCCCCGGCAGCAGCAGCGCCGGCGAGAGCAGCGCGAGCGCCACCACCCACTCGACGGTCATGTACAGCATCGTCGACATCCCCGTCACGAGCCGCTTGGCATTGAGCACCAGCGCCGCGTACGTGAACGCCGACGCGCCGGCGCATGCCGCGCCGAGCCACGTGCGCGCGCCGCCGGACAGGTCCGTCGGCCCGAGGATGAGCGCGGTGCCGCCCAAGGCGAGCGCCAGCGGGACGAGGATACGCCGGTCGAACCTCTCGCCGAGCCACACGGGCGCCAGCGCCGCGACGAGCACCGGCCCGCAGTAGGCGAGCATCTCAGCCACGGCGACCGGCGCGAGCTGCAGCCCCGTGAAGAACAGGACCCAGTTCAGGCCGAGCAGCGCTCCCTGGACCGCGAGCCCGACCTTGCGGCGCGCCGGCAGCGCGGCGAACTCGCGCTGGCCTCCGGCAGCGAGCGTGAACGGGAGCGTGGCGGCGAGCGCGAACGCCATACGCCAGAAGACGATCACGACGGCCGAGGTGTGCACGTTGCGCACGAACAGCGGGATCGCGCCCCACGTCAGTGCGGCGGCGACGATCATCGCGACGCCGGCCGCCTCCGGAGGGGCCTTCGGGGCCGGCCCGCCCGGAACCGTCACGGGGCTAGCAGATCCTCGGGAGCTGCTCGCCGACGAGCATGTCCATGATCCGCCGCGCGCCGAACGCGGTGTGCACGTACACACGGCCGCTCGACTCCGCGTCGACCTCGCCGATGACGGCGGCGTCGGCGCCGTAGGGCGCACCGCGCATGGCCTCGAGCGCCATGTCGGCCTCGTCGGCCGGGACGACGGCGACCATCTTGCCCTCGTTGGCGACCTGGAAGACGTCGTAGCCGAGCATCTCGCACGCGCCGCGCACCTGGTCGCGCACGGGCACCGCGGTCTCCTCGACGGTGATGCACACGCCTGACGCGGCCGCGATCTCGTTGAGCGTGCTGGCCAGCCCGCCGCGGGTGGGGTCGCGGAAGCAGCGGACGCCCGGCGCGGCCTCGAGCACCGCCGCGACCAGCGCGTTCAAGGGTGCGGCGTCGCTCTCGATGGAGGTCGAGAACGACAGCCCCTCACGCGTGGAGACGACCGCGATGCCGTGGTCGCCGAGCGTACCCGAGAGCAGCACCTTGTCGCCGGGCACGACGTTGGAGCCCGACAGGTCGAGCCCTTCGGGCAGCACGCCGACGCCGGCGGTGTTGATGTAGATGCCGTCGCCGTGGCCCTTCTCGACGACCTTCGTGTCGCCGGTGACGATGCGCACGCCCGCCTCGGCGGCCGCGTCGCGCATGGACACGAGAACGCGCTTCAGGTCCTCGACCGGGAAGCCCTCCTCGAGCACGAAGCCGACCGACAGGAACAGCGGCGTGGCGCCCGACGTCGCGACGTCGTTGACGGTGCCGCACACCGCGAGCCGGCCGATGTCGCCGCCCGGGAAGAACTGCGGCGTGACCACGTACGTGTCGGTCGAGAAGGCGAGCCGCCCGCCGGCGAAGTCGAGCGCGGCGGCGTCGTCCATGCGCGCGAGCGCGTCGTCGGTGAACTCGCCGAGGAAGACCTCCTCGATGAGCTCGCGCATGAGCGTGCCGCCCGAGCCGTGCGCCAACAGGATGCGGTCCGATCGCATGTGCGCCCCTTCGTGCCCCTTCGCTCCGGCGCCTACCGCCGGGTCAGGAGCGTCCGTAGTCGGTGAAGCGGTAGTAGGCCGCGCAGGAGCCCTCGGAGGAGACCATGCACGGGCCGACCGGATGCTCCGGCGTGCACGCCTTGGCGAACAGGCGGCAGTCGAACGGCAGGACGATGCCGCGCAGCACGTCGCCGCACTGGCACCCCGGGATGTCCTTGGGCTCGGGCGGCGTCACCTCGTAGCGGCGCAGTGCGTCGAATGCCGCGTACTTCTCGCGGATGGCCAGCCCGGTGCCGGGGATGACGCCGATGCCGCGCCAGTCCGCGTCGCACGGCTCGAAGACCTCGTCGAGCAGCGCTCGGGCGGCCGGGTTGCCTTCGGGCGTGACGCCGCGTGTGTAGGCGATCTCGGCGTCGGCGCGGCCCTCCTCGATCTGCTTCACGAGCATGTACACGCCTTGCAGTACGTCGACCGGCTCGAACCCGGTGATCACGCTCGGGATGCCGTACTCGCTCGCGAGGAAGCGGTAGGGCTCCAGCCCGATGATGGTCGAGACGTGGCCGGGCAGGATGAACGCGCCGACGCGCACGTCCGGGTCGTTCACGAGCGCCCGCAGCGCCTCAGGCACGGTCTTGTGCACCGCGTGGACCGAGAAGTTGGCGACGCCCTCCTCGGCGGCGCGCCTGATGACCGCGGCGATGGCCGGGGCGGTGGTCTCGAAGCCCACGCCGAGGAAGACGACCTGGCGGTCGGGCTCGGTCTGAGCGAGCGCGAGCGCGTCGAGCGGGGAGTAGACGATGCGCACGTCGCGCCCGTCGCCCTTCTCACGGGCGAGCGACGAGTACGAGCCGGGGACCTTCATCATGTCGCCGAAGGTGGTGACCGTGACGCCGGGCAGGCGAGCGAGCTCGATCGCGGTGTCGATGTCCCGGTTGGCGGTGACGCACACCGGGCAGCCGGGGCCGGACAGCAGCGTGATCGTCTCGGGCATCAGAGCCCGCAGGCCGTTCTTGGCGATGGCGACCGTGTGCGTGCCGCAGACCTCCATGATCTTGACGGGGATCTTGGACAGCGCGGCGATGGCGTCGACGAGGTGCTTCGCGACCTCCGGGTCGCGGAAACCCCCGGACAGGTCGCCGTCAGACATCGGTCTGCACGATGTCGAGCTGCTTCAGGTACTCGAGGGTCTCGTTCGCGAACTCCTCGTCGACCACCTGGATGGCGAAGCCGGCGTGCACCAGCACGTAGTCGCCGACGGACGCTCCGGGCGTCATCTCGAGACTCACGAGGCGCGAGACGCCGACGATGTCGACCTCGGCCATGTTGTTCGGGTTGAGGGTCACGACCTTTGCGGGGATGGCAAGGCACATGGGCTGCTTCGTCCTTTCCGGGGCCGGAAGCGCTACACGCTTATATCTCACGCCGCCGCGCGCACGCAACGGCGGCTTGGCCGAACGACACCGCGGCGTCGTTCATCGGCAGGCGCAGGTGGGTGAGCGGCGTGAGTCCCGCCTCGGCGAGACCGGCCATACTCGAGCCGAGGAGGATCCGGTTCATGAACACACCTCCGCACACGGCGACCTCCTTGGCGGCGGCCGCGTCGGCGGCCGCGAGCGCGACTCGTACGACCGCGTCGGCGACGGCGCGGTGGAAGCGCATCGACACGACGGGGGACTGCACGCCGCGTGCCACGTCGTCGAGTGCGGCCTCGAGCACGGGTTCCGGGTCGATGACGAGCGGCGTCGCGGCGCCCGGGACGAGGGCGAACGCGTACGCGCTGTGCGCGCCGGGGTCGGCTGCCGCCTCGAGCTCTATGGCCGCCTGGCCCTCGTAGAGCGCATCGTCGCGTACGCCCGCGATGGCCGCCACGCTGTCGAACAGGCGGCCCATCGAGCTCGTGAGCGGCGAGTTCACGCCGCGGTCGGCCATGCGCACGAGCGTCTCGAGCTCGCCGTCGGCGAGCCGCGCGAGCAGCGGCGCCGCCCCGGGGTGGTCGAGCAGCCCGAGCGCGTGCAGCGTGCCGACCGCCATGCGCGCGGGCCGGCGCACGGCGCTCGCGCCGCCCGGCATCGGGACCTCGCGCAGGTGCGCGAAGCGCTCGAAGTCCGCGAGGTCGGCGAGGAGCACCTCGCCGCCCCAGATGCGGCCGTCGGTGCCGTAGCCGGTGCCGTCGAACGCGATCCCGACGCAGCGGCCCTCGTGCGCGTGCTCCGCGAGGACGCTCGCGACGTGCGCGTGGTGGTGCTGGACGCCGACCGTGGGCAGGCCGAGGCCGAGCGCGAACTTCGTGGAGAGGTACTCCGGGTGCAGGTCGTGCGCGACGAGCTGCGGCTCGATGCGGAAGAGGCGCTCGTACAGCGCGAGCGTCGACTCGTACGCCTCGAGCGTGTCCGCGTTCTCGAGGTCGCCGACGTGCTGCGAGACGAACGCGAGGTCGTCGCGCACGAGCGCGAAGGTGTTCTTCTGCTCGGGGCCGGCTGCGAGGATGTGGGCGTCCGAGGCGTGCGGCAGGCGCAGCGGGAATGGCGCGTACCCGCGGGCGCGGCGCACCGACTCGAATCGGCCGTCGACCACACGGACGACGGAGTCGTCGTAGCGCGACCGGATGCCGCGGTCGTGCGACAGGACCGCGTCGACGATCGGCGCGAGGCGGGTGAGCGCCTCGGCGTTGCCGGTGGCGATCGGCTCGTCCGACAGGTTGCCGCTCGTCATCACCAGCGGTACGCCGGCAGCGTCGATCAGCAGGCGGTGCAGCGGCGTGTACGGCAGCATCACGCCGACCTCGCGCAGGCGCGGCGCGATCGAGTCCGCGAGCGCGGGGGCGCCGGGCGCCGTGTCCGCCCGGCGGCGCAGCAGGACGATCGGGCGCACGGGGCCGGCCAGCAGGTCGGCCTCGTCGGCGTCGACCTCGCACAGCGCGCGGGCCTCGTCCAAGCTGGCGACCATCACCGCGAGCGGCTTGCCCCAGCGGCGCTTGCGCTCGCGCAGGGCCG
>VAUM01000087.1 GCA_005774595.1 Actinomycetota bacterium | reverse complement strand
CGCGGAAGCGGGGGAGCAGGCCGGCAGCGGCCGCACCCCCGCCGTGCAGGTCGACGGCCCCGCCGCTGCGCCCCGAGCCCTTCGCGACGCCGTCCTCGATGCAGAAGAGCAGCGCCGGCACGCCGTACTGCGCCGCGAGCCGTGACGCGACGATGCCCTTGACGCCCTCGTGCCAACCCTCGCCCGCCAGCACGAGCGCCCGGTCGCCCGGCGCGAACGTCTGCGCCGCCTGCTCCCCCGCCGCCTCGAGCAGACCGGCCTCGAGCGCCTGCCGCGTCCGGTTGTCGGCATCGAGACGCTCGGCGAGGCACTGCGCGCTGTCGGGGTCGTCGGCGAGCAGGAGCGCGAGCGCGTCGTCGGGGTCCCCCACCCGCCCGGGCGCGTTGAGGCGCGGCGCGAGCGCGTACGCGAGGTTGTCGGCGCGCATGACGCGCGTCTCGATCCCGGCGACCTGCGCGAGCGCGGCGATGCCCGCGCGCGGGGCCGAGCGCATACGCGCCAGCCCGTCGGCGACGAGCGCTCGGTTCTCGCCGGCGATCGGCACGACGTCGGCCACCGTGCCGAGCGTCGCCAGGTCCGTCAGCGTGCGCCACTCGCCGGGCGAGCCGAGCAGCCCGCCGACGGCCTGCACGAGCTTGAGCGCCACGCCCGCGCCGGCGAGCCCCGCGGACGGGGCTGCGGCGCCGTCCGGATGCAGCCGCGGGTCCGCGACCGGCACACCGCGCGGCACCTCATCGCCGGGCTCGTGGTGGTCGGTCACGACGAGTGACACGCCGCGCTCGCGCAGCACGTGCGCCTCCGCTGCCGACGAGATCCCGCAGTCCACGGTGACGACCAGTTCCGGCGACAGCTCGAACACCCGCTCGAGCGACGCGACAGACAGGCCGTACCCCTCGCGGAAGCGGTGCGGCACCATCGGCGCCGCGTCGGCGCCCATCGCGCGCAGGCCCCGGACGGCCAACGCGGCCGCCGAGATGCCGTCGAGGCCGAAGTCGCCGAAGACCACAATCCGCCGGCCGGCGTGCACTGCGTCCGCGACCGCCTCGGCGGCCTCAGCCATCCCGCAGACCAGCAGCGGGTCGAGCCAGTCACGAGCGAGGTCGGGGGTCAGGAACGCGTCCGCCTCGGCAGCCGAGGCCACGCCGCGCGCGGCGAGCATGCGCGCGACGATGGCCGAGTAGCCCGCCGAGCGCAGCGCCATCGCTGCGGACTCGTCCGCGGGCCTGAGCACCCATCCGGCCTCCCGGCGCTCCACGTGCCTCACACCGCCGTCCGGACGCGAAGGGACCGGCGTGCGGGTCGCGTTCCTTCCACATCGCGAAGATCGGGCTCGCGACCGCGATCGAGGAGTACGCGCCCGAGATCAGGCCTATGAGCAGTGCGAACGCGAAGTCCTGCAGCGTCTCGCCGCCGAACACCGTCAGTGCGATGACCGGGATGAGCGTGGTCAGCGAAGTGTTGATCGAGCGGATGAAGACCTGGTTGATCGACTCGTTCGCCATCTGCATGAACGACTGCTTGACGATGCGTCCGCTGTTCTCCTTGATGCGGTGGAACACGACGATCGTGTCGTACAGCGAGTAGCCGAGGATGGTCAGCAGCGCAGCGAAGGTGTTCGGCGTGACCTCGCGCCCCGACAGCGCGTAGATGCCGAGCACGATGCCAGCGTCGTGCAGCAGCGCCACGACCGCGGTGATCGACATCTTGTACTCGAAGCCGAACGTGATGACGATCAGGATCGCCACCACCGACCAGAGCAGCGCCATGATCGCGCTGTTCGTGACCACCTTGCCCCAGCCCGGGCCGATCGTCGTGACGTTCGTCTCCTGCGCGGTGAGCTTGAGTGCGGCGACCACCTTCTGGTAGGCCGCCGACGCCTTCGTGGCGTCAGGCTCGGACACGCGCACGATGTAGCTGCCCTCGCCCGCCGGCTGGATGTTCGCGACCTTCGCGCCCTCGATCTTCGCGCCCTCGAGCGCGCGGCGGATCTGTTCGGTCGACACCGTCCCGGCCTTCTCGAACGTGAGCACGGTGCCACCCCGGAACTCGATGCCGAAGTTCAACCCGCGGATGAGTATCGCGCCGATGCCGACGACGAGGACGAGGGCCGAGAAGCCGAGCATCCACCACCGCTTGCCCATGAAGTCCATGTGCAGGTTCACGACGCATCACCAGCCCTCAGGCCGAAGATGCCGGGCATCTTGGACACCACCGACTCCGCGAGCATGATGATGATGGTGCGGGTGAACAGGATCGCGACGGTCAGGTCGCACACGATCCCGAGCATGAGCGTGAACGCGAAGCCCTTCACCGGCCCGATCGCCACCGACCAGATGACGAGCGCGGAGATGAAGGTGACGAAGTCGGCGGTGATGCTCGTGCCGAGCGCGTGGCGCGTGCTCGACCTCGACGCGCTGCGCGCCGTCTTGCCCATCCGCACCTCCTCCTTGAACCGCTCGAACATCAGGATCGAGGAGTCGGCCGCGATGCCGATGGACAGCACGATGCCGGCGACGCCGGGCAGCGACAGCGCGAACATGTTGAAGCGCGACAGCAGGGCGAGGATGCCGAGCTCGAGGACCGAGAAGACCGCAAGGGACACCCAGGAGAGCACGCCGAAGCCGCGGTAGAACAGCGCCATGAACGCGCACACGACGCCGAGACCCACCAGGCCGGCGATGAGGCCCTGCTGCAGCGACTGGGCGCCGAGCGTCGGGCCGACGACGCGGGACTCAGAGGCCTCGAGCGTCACCGGCAGCGCGCCCGACTCGAGGACCGCCGCGAGCTGCTTGGCCTCCTCGGCGGTGAAGCTGCCCGAGATCTGCGTGCTGCCGTCCAAGATCGGCTCGTTGACGGTCGGCGCGGACTGGACGACGCCGTCGAGCACGATGGCGACCTGCTTGCCCACGCTCTTGGTCGTGTAGTCGCCCCAGATCTTCGCCCCCGCCGAGTCCATCTCGACGTTGACCACGATCTGCCCGCCCTCGCGCGTGGAGACCACGGCGTTCTTGACCGTCTCGCCGCCGAGGAACGACTCGTACGTGCCCTCGACGAGCGGCTTGGGCCGATCGGTGGCCTTGCCCTGGTTCGCGGCCGTCAGGTACGCGTCCCAGTCCGCCTTCTCGCTGGCGGGCACGCTCGCCCAGTCAACGAACTCGAGGCGGCCGGTCGAGCCGAGCGCCTTGAGGGCGCCTTCGGCGTCCTTGATGCCCGGCAGCTGCACGAGCAGCGAGTCGGTGCCCTGCCGCTGCACGGACGCCTCGGAGACGCCGAGTCCGTTGACGCGGTTCGTGATGATGGTCTCGGCGCGGTCCATCTGCTCGGCTGTGAGCGTCTGGCCCGGCATCGGCTTCGCGGTCAGGATGACCGAGAGGCCTCCCTGGATGTCGAGGCCCTTGTCGATGCTCGTCGACAGCGGCCACAGCAGCCACGCCGACACGACCGCCAGCGTCCCGATGAGCGCGAGCGCGAGCGCGTTCTGTTGCTTCGGATCCATCCTCGGCCTTTCCGTCCTGTAGGTCCGACACGCGGTGCGACGCTGCGCCGCTACAGCAGCTTCGTCCCGTTGATGACGAGCGAGAACGTCGCGTCGAGCACGTCCGCGGCCTTGCGGCACATCTGCATGCGCGACAGGAAGATCTCGAAGTACTCCATGACCTGCGACTGGTCGGTGTCGATGTCTATCTCGAGGGTGATGGTACGCGACTCTTCGTCGACGCGCAGGAACGAGCGCTTGGCCGCGTAGTTCACGCGGTCGTGGATGTCGAAGCCCGCTGGCTCGGTCGCGCGCACGCGCGTGTGGTGGACGTCGGACTTGTCGGCGAGGATGACCGCGGCCGCGACCGGCGTCGCCGGCACGCCGAACTCCTCCTCGTGGTTGCCGACGGCGTTCATGATGACGGCGATCTCGCGCGGGTCCATCTCCATGCGCCACAACGCGCCCTTGGCGAGCAGCGCCGTCGAGACGCCGTGGGCCTCGCGGCCGATGCAGTTGCCGACGTCGTGCAGGAAGCCGGCGATCGAGGCGATCTCGGCGGTCCGGTCGTCGTAGCCGAGGCGGCGCAGCACGTTGCCGGCGATGTGCGCAGCGAGGTTCGCGTGCCGTCCGCCGTGCTCCGTGTAGCCGAGCGCGCCGAGGTAGGTGTCGCCCATCTCCATGTACGCGATGACGCCCGGGTCGTTCGCAACGTCCTCGAGCGACACCGCCCGCCAGGCCGGCTCGGTCATCTCACTCCTCGACCTTGCGGTTGACCGCGTCCTTGACCACGCGCACCTCGACGCCCGGGGCGATCTCGAGGAGCACCTCGTCCTCGCCCACCTCTGTGACCGTGCCGAGCAGGCCGCCTGCGGTGATCACGCGGTCGCCGGCCGCCAGTGACCTGACCATCTCCGTGTGCTGCTTCTGACGCATCTGCTGCGGCCGGATGATGATCAGGTAGAACGCGGCGACCATCACGACGAGCAGGATGATGTTGAGCGTGTCCTGGCTGATGCTGCCCACGGTACTGCCCCTCTCACGAGCGGTGCGTGCCACGCCTTCCGGGCACGGCCGCAAGCGCACATGATACCACCCGTGCGCAGGACCCTCGTCACCAGTCCGCCGCAGCCTCCGAGGCATCCCACGCGGCCGCGAACCCGGCGTACCGGCCCTCGGCGACAGCCTCCCGCGCGCGGCGCGTCAGGTCGAGAAGGAAGTGCAGGTTGTGCTGGGTGAGCAGGACCGCCGCGAGCATCTCCTTCGCGCGCACGAGGTGGCTGAGGTACGCACGCGAGTGCGCGGCGCACGTTGCGCACGAGCACGCCGGATCGAGCGGGCCGAGATCGCGGGCGAACCGCGCGTTCCGCAGGTTCAGCCGGCCCTGCGACGAGAACGCCGTGCCGAGGCGCGCCGTGCGGGTCGGGAGCACGCAGTCGAACAGGTCGACGCCCAGCCCGATCGCGCGCACGATGGTCGTCGGGTTCCCGACGCCCATGAGGTACCGCGGCGCATCGGCGGGCAGCGATGCAGCGACCGGCGCGAGCGAGTCGAGCATGAGGTCGTGCGGCTCCCCCACCGAGTAGCCGCCGATGCCGTAGCCGGGGAACCCGACCTGCGTGAGGCGCTCGACGCTCTCGGCACGCAGAGTCGGGTACACGCCCCCCTGGACGATGCCGAAGAGCAGCTGGCCCTCACGCCGGTGCGCGGCCTTGCAGCGCACGGCCCACTCGGCCGAACGACGCACCGCCTCGGCCACGCGCGACTGCTCGGCCGGATACGGCGGGCACTCGTCGAGCTGCATGATGACGTCGGCGCCGATCGCCTCCTGCACCGCGACGTTGTCCTCGGGCGACCAGAAGTGCTGCGCGCCGTCCACGATGCTGCGGAACCCGACGCCCTCGTCGGTGACCTTCAGCGTGTCGGACAGCGAGAACACCTGGAAGCCGCCCGAGTCCGTGAGCACGGCGCCGTCCCAGCCCATGAACGAGTGGATGCCGCCGGCCTCGGCGATGACGTCGGCGCCGGGCCGCAAGAAGAGGTGGTACGCGTTGGCCAGCACGATCCCCACGCCCAGGTCACGCAGATGCGCGGGGGTGAGGCCCTTCACGGTGGCGCGCGTGCCGACCGGCATGAACGCAGGCGTCGCGACATCGCCATGCGCGGTGTGCAGGACGCCCGCGCGTGCGGACGTGCGCGGATCGGTGGCCTCGAGGGTGAATGCGGCGTCCATAGGGCCTCGATTCTAGCGCACGGCCCCGGCCCCACCCGTCGCGCGGACGCGCTATGCTCGTGGGCGCGAACCCACTGACCGGACGCGGCGTCGAAAGGCGAGAGTGACGAGCGTGACCGCCGACCGCACCAGCGACAGCGCGCTCGTCGAGGCCGCCCGAGGCGGCGACCGCGACGCGTTCGAGAAGCTGATGCGCGCGCACCTCGACGCGGTCTACGGTCATGCGCTGAGGTTCTTCGGCGACCGGACGTCGGCGGAGGACGCGGTTCAGGAGGTGTTCATCAAGGTGTACCGCTCGCTGGACACCTTCGACGGCCGGTCGGCCTTCACGACCTGGCTGTACCGCATCACGCGGAACGTCTGCCTCGACATGTTCCGCGCCGGCAGGCGCCGCCCCGCGCCGGTCGACCCGGTCGACGTCGAAGCCGTCGCTCCCGGCGACCTCGCGGACCAGGTGGTCACGCAGGCCGCCGTCGAGACGGCGATGGGCGCGCTGGCGCCCGAGGACCGCGACGCCCTGAACGCGGTCGCGCTGTTCGACCTGAGTTACGCCGACGCAGCCGAGGCGCTCGGCGTGCCCGTGGGAACGGTCAAGTCGCGGGTGTTCCGCGCACGGCGGGCGCTCGCGACGATGCTTCGCGTGGGAGATGACGACTAGATGGACTGCGAACGCGCGCTCCGAGCGATCGCCGGGAGCATCGACGAGGGCAAGGGGTCCGTCCCCGACCTGGACGAGGCGCTGGCGCACTGCGCCGTCTGCGACTCGTGCCGCGTCACCGCGCGAGGCATGGCGCAGCTCGCCGGCGTGCCCGCGCCCAAGGCACCCGAGGGCCTCGCCGACCGCGTGATGGCCGCCGTCGACTCCGTACGCGCCGAGGACGCCGCGCTCGCCGAGTC
>VAUM01000086.1 GCA_005774595.1 Actinomycetota bacterium | reverse complement strand
GATCTCGGTCACCGCGATCACCTACATCACCCCGCTCGAGGACGAGAGCTAGCCACCCGGACCGCAGGACGGGGAGTGCGGCGGGCAGGACTTTACCGTCGCGTGGCGAATTGCTAACGTGGGCTTTGTAACTGCGAGTTACAAGTACGCGATGGTGGCGGGCGAAAGGGTTCCATGCAGGACGCTTCCGGACAGAGCGTGCTGTTCGTACTCGGCATGGTCGCTGCGGCTGCCGGCTTCATCGGGGTGGTGTTCCTCGCGAACCTCGTCCTGTCGCCGCGCGCCGGCTCGCCGGCAAAGGAGTCTCCCTACGAGTGCGGCATGGAGCAGGCCGGCGCCCCGTGGACGCCGTTCAACCTGCGCTTCGCGCTGATCGCGCTGCTCTTCGTGCTCTTCGACGCCGAGAGCGTGCTGCTGTTCGCCGTCGCGTCGGCGCTTCGCGGCTCGCTCGCCGGCGTGATCGAGGTCGGCGCGTTCGTCGCGTTCCTCGCACTCGGGCTCGCGTACGCGTGGAAGACCGGGGCGCTGAAGTGGCCGTCGTAGACTCCATCGGCCGCGGGCTGGACGCAGCGCCCGGCGGCGACGTCGTGCTGACCACGCTCGACGCGCTCATCGACTGGGCGCGAGGCCACTCGCCGTGGGTGATGCCGATGGGCACCGCGTGCTGCGCCATGGAGCTGATCGCCGCGTCGTTCGCGAAGTTCGACTTCGACCGCCACGGCGCGTTCCCGCGTCCCGATCCTCGGCACGTGGATGTGATGGTCGTCGCGGGCACCGTCACCAAGAAGATGCAGCCGGCAGTCCAGCGCCTCTGGGACCAGATGCCCGAGCCGAAGTGGTGCATCGCGATGGGCAACTGCGCCGTGTCCGGCGGCATCTTCCTCCACGACTCGTACACCGTCGTGCGCGGCGTCGACGAGTTCCTCCCGGTCGACGTCTACATCGCCGGTTGCCCGCCGCGCCCCGAGTCGCTCCAGGACGCCGTGCTGCAGCTCGCGAAGAAGATCCGTTCCGAGTCCATCGCGGAAGGCCGCACCCACCGTGCGGACCTGCTGCTGCCGGAGGCGCCGTGCGAGCCGGAGGAGGCGCCGTGACCGGCGAGGACCTGCGCGAGATGCTCTGCGCCGCCTATCCGGACCTGTGCACGCTGTTCTCGGTGGAGTTCGGCGACGGCGTGCTGGCCGTCGAGCCCGGCGCGCTACTGTCCTCGGCCGAAGACCTCAAGCGGCTCGGCTTCGACCGCCTCGGCATGGTCACGGCCGTCGACTACGGCGAGCAGTTCGAGATCGTCGTGCGCCTCCACGCGCCCGAGCATCACGCCGCGGTCTTCCTGAAGTGCCGCGTGCCTCGCTCGGAGCCGCGCGTGCCGTCGCTCACTGCGCTGTGGCCGGGCGCGGACTGGCACGAGCGCGAGACGTACGACCTCTTCGGCATCGTGTTCGAGGGCCATCCCGACCTGCGCCGCATCATGCTTCCGGACGACTGGCGCGGGCATCCGCTGCGCAAGGACTACGAGGACCCGCACGTCCTCCCGAGGCCGGACTACATCTGACGCATGACGATGCAGGTGGACAGCAGGCGGATGGTGGACGGCGCCGATGGGCGGCCGGTCGAGGAACTCGTCGTCAACCTCGGCCCGTCGCACCCATCCACGCACGGCGTGTGCCGCGTCATCGCGCACCTCGACGGCGAGGTCGTCGTGAAGGCCGAGACCGTCATCGGCTACCTGCACCGCGGGATCGAGAAGATCGCCGAGAACCGCACCTACCGCCAGGTCGTGCCGCTGACCGACCGGCTCGACTACGTCGGCTCGATGTACGCGAACTGGGCGTACTGCCGCGCGGTCGAGCGCCTCGCGGACATCCGGCTCCCCGAGCGCGCCGAGTACCTGCGCGTTATCGTCTGCGAGCTGCAGCGGATCGCGAGCCACATGATGGCGCTGGGCTCCTCGGCCGCCGACACCGGCGCGTTCACGATGTTCGTCTACGCCTTCGAGGAGCGCGAGCGGATCGTCGAGCTGTTCGAGTCGCTGTGCGGCGCCCGTCTCACCTACAGCTACGTGCGCCCCGGCGGCGTCGCGTTCGACCTGCCCGACGGCTGGGTCGAGACCTGCCGCGCGTTCCTGAAGGCGCACGTCAAGGGCCTGGCCGAGATGGACCGGCTCTTCTTCGGCAACGTCATCGCCCGCGGGCGCCTTCAGGGCGCCGGCGCGCTGTCGGCGGCGGACGCGGTCGCGTTCGGTGCGAGCGGCCCCACGGCGCGCGCCTCGGGCGTGGATTGGGACCTGCGCCGCGACGATGCGTACTCGGTCTACCCGCGTTTCGATTTCGAGGTGCCGCTCGGCGCCAACGGGGACGCGTTCGACCGTGCGCGGTGCCGGCTGTTCGAGGCGTATGAGTCGGTGCGCATCATCGAGCAGGCGCTCGACCAGGTCGAGCCGGGGCCGATCGTCACACCCGGGCTGCCGCGCCTGCTCGCTCCGCGGGCCGGCGACGCGTACGACCACATCGAATCGGCGCGCGGCTCGCTCGGCGTCTACGTGGTGTCGGACGGTTCGCCGCGCCCGTACCGCCTGAAGTTCCGGTCGCCGGCCTTCTGCAACCTGCAGCTGCTGTCGCACCTCGCACCGGGTCACACGCTCTCGGACCTCATCGTGATCCTCGGCTCACTCGACCCTGTCTTCGGCGAGGTGGACCGGTGACCGGCGTGCTCGGAGGAGCGGTCTGGGGGCTGGCCGCGGGCCTGCTCATCGCGCTGGCCGCGCTGTTCGGCGTGTGGTGGGAGCGCAAGGTCGCCGGCCGCATCCAGATGCGGTACGGCCCGCAGGAGACCGGCCCGTTCGGCCTGCTCCAGACGCTCGCGGACACCGTGAAGCTCGTGCTCAAGGAGGACGTGACGCCGGCGCAGGCCGACGTGTGGCTGTTCCGCTTCGCGCCGCTGCTCACCTTCATCCCCATCGCCGCCTCGCTGCTCGTCATCCCGTACGCGAGGGGCTTCGCCCCGCTCGACTCGGGCATCGGCGTGCTGTTCTTCCTCGCGGTGCCCTCGCTGTCGGTCATCGGCGTCTTGGTGGGCGGCTGGTCGTCGCGCAACACCTTCGCGACGATCGGCGGCGTGCGGGGCGCCGCGCAGATGATCTCGTACGAGGTCCCGCGCACGCTGGCCGTGCTCGCGCCGGTGCTCCTTGCAGGGTCGCTGCGCCCGCTCGAGGTCATGGAGCGGTGGGCATGGTGGTGGCCGTTCCTGCTCGTGCCTGCGTTCCTCGTGTACTACATCTCGTCGATCGCAGAACTCAACCGCGGGCCCTTCGACCTCGCCGAGGCCGAGTCGGAACTGGTGGCCGGCTACTTCACCGACTACACCGGCATCCGGTGGGCGGTCTTCATGATGGGCGAGTACGGTGGCATCGTCGCCGCGTCGCTCTTCGGCGCCGCGGTGTACCTCGGCGGCTGGCGCCTGCTGCCGGGGGCGGCGGGCGTGCTCGCGTACGTGCTCCTCACGCTGCTGATCGCCACGAGCATGATCTGGGTCAAGTGGACGTTCCCGCGTATGCGGCCCGACCAGCTGATGGCCACCGCGTGGAAGGTGCTCACGCCCATCGCGCTCGTCCAGCTCGTGCTGGTGGGGGCGGTGCTTCCGTGGCTGTGACGCAGAGCGAGCACCACGAGTTCCCGCCGCCGGCCGACGGCATGCATCACGGCGACAAGGTGCCGCTGGAGATCGTCGTGTCCGAGGAGCCGGTGCGGGGTGTCGCGGGCTTCCTCGCCGCGTGGCGCTCGCTCGCCACGGGCCTCGGCATCACGGCGAAGCGGGCGATGGGCAAGCCCAAGACCGTCCGCTACCCGCGCGAGCGCGTGTCGCTGTCGCCGCGCTGGCGCGGCGCGCTGCGGCTCACCGGCACCCTTGGTGTCGACCAGGTGGCGCTCGTGCGCTCGGAGCCGGTGGGCTACAACGCTGTGGTCGACGGGATGCACCGCGAGGACCGCCTTCCGCCCTGCATGGGCAACTGCCCCGCGAACGTCGACGTCCGCGGGCAGAACAGCCTGATCGCGGACGCGCGCCCGGTCGAGGCGTACGAGCTCGTGCGCGAGCGCAACGTGATGCCGGGCGTCCTCGGGCGCATCTGCCATCACCCGTGTGAGGCCGCGTGCCGCCGCAACGACTACGACGAGCCGATCGCCGTGCGGCCGCTGCACCGCGTGGCGTACGAGGCGTTCGAGGCCGTCCGCGAGGAGCGCATCCAGGCTTTCGAGCACACGAGCGGCAAGCATGTCGCGATCGTGGGCGCCGGCCCCGCCGGCCTGGCCGCGGCCGCGGACCTGATGCGCCTCGGCCATGCGGTCACGGTGTACGAGAAGGACCACATGCCCGGCGGCGCGCTCAACTCCGGCGTGCCGTCGTATCGCCTGCCGCGCGAGGTGCTCCACGGGGAGATCGACGACCTCGTCCGCATGGGGCTCGACCTGCGCTGCAACACGCGCATCGGGCGCGAGGTCCCGCTCGAGCACCTCATCGGCGAGTACGACGCGGTGCTCATCGCGGCGGGGCTGCAGACCAGCCGGCTCATCCCGGTCCCGGGCGTGGAAGCCGAGGGCGTCATGGGCGCGATCCCGTTCCTGCGCGGCGCGAACTTCCACGCTGAGGCCGGCGTGCGCGGCAAGCGTGTGGTGGTCATCGGCGGCGGCAACGTGGCGGTCGACGTGGCGCGCTGCGCGCTTCGCGTGGGTGCGACCGAGGTCCGGCAGGCCTCGCTGGAGTCCGACGACGAGATGCCCGCGCACCCGTGGGAGATCGAGGAGGCGCTCGACGAGGGCGTCATCATGATGTGTTCGCTCGGGCCGCACGAGGTCATCGTCGAGGATGGCCGCGTCGCCGGGATGAAGATGCGCGAGTGCCTCTCGGTGTTCGACGCGCAGGGCCGCTTCTCGCCGCAGTTCGGCGAGGAGTACACGGACGTGCCGTGCGACGTGGTGGTCTTCGCGGTCGGGCAGGCGGCGGACCTTCGCGAGCTCGTCGGGGGCACCGACCTCATGCTCGACGAGCGCGGCAACCTGAAGGTGCACGGTTCCACCTTCACGACCGGGCACGACGGCGTCTTCGCCTGCGGCGAGGTCGTGACCGGGCCGGGCAGCTGCATCGGGTCGATCGCCACGGGCCACGAGGCCGCGATCTCCATCCACCGCTACCTGTCGGACGAGGACCCCGACGGCACGCGGACCATGCGCCCCGTGCCGGTGTACGACCGCTACGCGAAGGCGTCGCTGGACGGCGTCGAGCCGTCGCGCCTGAGGATCGACATGCCGATGTCGGACCCGTCGGAACGCGCGGGCGACTTCCGTGCCGTCGAGCTCGGCATGACGCCGGCCGAGGGCCTGCTGGAGGCGGCGCGCTGCCTGCGCTGCCAGTCCGAGGTCTGCGTGGCCTGCGGCTTCTGCGCCCGGACCTGCCCGGACTACGCGATCCAGGTGAAGCGCAACGCCGACGACGGGCGTCTCGCCATGACCAGCTACGACCTCGATCTGACGAAGTGCTGCTTCTGCGGTATGTGCGCCGAGCAGTGCCCGACCGATGCCCTGCAGCACACGGGCCAGTACGAGCTGTCGTTCTACCACCGCGACCTCATGCAGTTCGACCGTGACGAGATGTGCCGCGACGGCTCGGGCACGCGCGCGACCGGCGCCGACGCGGATCGCGGGGGGTGCGCCACGTGACCGTCACCGCCGGACAGGCCGTCTTCTGGTTGCTCGCGGCGCTGGCCGTGGGCGGCGCGCTGATGACCGTGCTCGCCCGCGAGGTCATGCGGATGGCGCTCGGGCTGGCGGTGTTCCTGCTCGCCGCGGCCGGGCTGTTCCTCGCGTACGGCGCCGCGTTCCTCGCGGCGGCGCAGGTGTTCCTCTACGTGGGCGGCGTGCTCGTCGTGATGCTGTTCGCCATCATGGTGCTCAAGCGTTCCGCGTCCGGCGTTCCGGACCTGACCAGCCGGCACGACGTCGTCTCGGGCGTGATGTGCGCGATGGCCGCGGTCCTCGGGGCCCGGCTCGTCCTGAGCGGCGAGCCGGCAACGGCCGCGGCCGCGGCGTCCGCGTCCGCGGGCGGCGCGGACCTCGCAGCCACCCTGCTCGGGCCGATGCTGCCGCAGTTCGAGATGCTCGGCGCGCTGCTGCTCGTCGCGCTCGTGGCTGCCGTCGCGATCGCGGGGGGTGAGCGCCGATGACCGCTCTCGTGAGCGTGTGCTTCGTCCTGTTCGCGATCGGGCTGTACGGCGTGCTGACGCGCCGCGACCTGATCGCGGTCCTCGCCTCGGTCGAGATCATGCTCGGTAGCGCGAACGTGCTGCTCGTGGGCTTGGCGCGCCTGTCCGGGGCGCCCGCCGGCGCCGCGCACGCGGTGGCGCTCACCGTGATGGTCGTGGCGGCCGCCGAGGCCGCCGTCGGTATGGCGCTGCTGCTCGCCGCGGTCAAACGCAGCGGGCGGCGCCAGGCCGAGGAGTTCACGGAGGTGTCCGGCTGATGGCGTGGCTCGCGGCACATCCGTTGGCGGCGATCGCGGTTCCTGCCGCCCTCGCAGTGCTGGTCGCGGCCTGCGGCGAGCGGGCGGCGCGCGTGACGCGCTGGCTGGCGGTCACCGGCC
>VAUM01000085.1 GCA_005774595.1 Actinomycetota bacterium | reverse complement strand
CCACGAGCTCGGCCGGCGTGGTGTGGCCGGCGAGCAGCAGCTCGGCCGTGCCGAGCATCGTGCGCACCGCGAGCTCGAGCGCGACGTCGGGCGCGAGCCCGTTCGCCTCGCCCGCAGCCGCGAGCGCGCCGGCGAACCGGGCGAAGTACGCCGGCCCGGAGCCCGAGACGGCCGTCGCCGCGTCCTGCAGCGACTCCGGCACGACGATCGCGGTCCCGAGAACGCCGAACAGCTCGATGACCTGCTCGAGATGCTCGCGCGTCGCACGCGCCCCCGCGCTCACGACGCTCATGCCCTCGTAGACCATCGCGGGCGTGTTCGGCATCACGCGCACGACCGGCGTGCCCGCCGGCAGCAGCGCCTCGATCCGCGCCGTCGGGATGCCCGCGGCGATCGAGACCACGAGCGCGCCGGGCGCGAGCGCGTCCGCGAGCGATGCGGCCACGCCGTCCATGACCTGGGGCTTGACGGCGAGCACGACGGTGGCCGCGTCCCGCACCGCCTCGGCAGCGTCCTCTACGCAGCGGATGCGGTACTCGGCTTCCAGCAGGGCGCGCCGCGCAGCGTCCGGCTCGGCGACCACGAGGCCGTCGTCGCCCCCGAACCCGACCTCGGCCAGTCCGGCGGCGATGGCGGTGCCCATCCGGCCCCCGCCGATGACTGCTGTGCGGCCCGGCCGCATGCGCGCCTGCACTCAGCCCTCGAACGTGAACAGGCCGGTGTCCTTGAGGCGGCGGCGGTCCTCGGCCGACACGCTGACGTTCGCCGGCGTGAGCATGAAGACGCGCTCGGCGATCTTCTGCAGGGTGCCGTCACGGCCGTAGGTCAGCCCGCACGCGAAGTCGAAGAGGCGCTTGGCGGCCGCGGACTCGGTGTGTGTGAGGTTCATGATGACCGGGGTGCCGGCCTTGAACCGGTCGCCGATGACCTGCGCCTCCGAATAGCTCTTCGGCTCGCAGACGTACATGTTCATCTGGGCCGGGGCTGCAGCGGGACGGGCGGTCACGGCGGGCGACGGCTCGACACTCGGCACGGCGCGGAGTCCGGCATCACGCGCACGGTCGAGATCGGGGCCCCGGTCGATGCGCCTGACGTGCCCGGTCTCCTCGCCGTACGGGCTCCGGTACAGGTGGCGGCGCGAGCTGCCCTCGGGATCGTCGCCGGAGTCGTCGCCCTCGTCGAAGGCGTCCTCCTCGTAGTACTCCTCGTCCGCCTCGGGCGAGAGCCCCAGCCGCGACTTGAGCCGATCGAACAGTCCCACAGCCATCCTCCGCCTCTTCCGCGGCGCCGCGGGCGGCGCCGGTGAGTGCCTCTACCTGCCGAAGATCGCCCTGCCGACGCGGACGATCGTCGCGCCTTCCTCGACGGCCACCTCGAAGTCGTTGGTCATGCCCATCGAGAGCTCCGTCAACTCTATGCCATTCAAGCGCAATGCGCACAGACGCGCAAAGAGCGCCGCGCACTCGCGGAACACCCATCTGACGTCCTCAGGCCGGCCGAACGGGGCCATCGTCATCAGCCCACGCACGGCCACGTGCTCCATGTCGGCAGCGGCCCGCAGGACCTCCTCGGCATCGTCGGGCGCGAGCCCGTGCTTGGACGCCTCGCCCGACACGTTGACCTGCAGCAGGACCGGCTGGACGACGTCCTTCTCGGCGGCTCGCCGGTCGATCGCGTCGAGCAGGTGCCCCGAGTCGACCGAGTGGATGAGGCATGCGCGGCCGACGACGTCGCGCACCTTGTTGGTCTGCAGCGAGCCGATGAAGTGCCAGTTCACGTCCGGGAACAGCCCATGCTTGCCGACGAACTCCTGCGCGCGGTTCTCGCCCATGTCGATGATGCCCGCGGCGATCGCGTCGCGGATCTCGGCAACGCCGACCGTCTTCGTGACGGCGACGAGCGTCACCTCGCGCGGGTCGCGCCCGCCCATGTCGGCCGCGTCGGCGATGCGCCGCATCACCGCGCGGTAGCGCTCAGCGATCGCGCTCATCTGCGTAAGACCCGCTACCCTGCTTCGTCCGTGCGGCGGTGGTGACCGGTCAGCAGGTATGAGACCCGCTCGCCGATGTCCACCGCGTTGTCCGCGACCCGCTCGAGGTGCCGCGACGCCAGCACCAGCATCGAAGCCACCTCGGCGTCTCCCTCGTCGTGCACGCGCGACATCTCGCGGAAGAACTGCTTGTGGAGGTGATCGATCGGCTCGTCCATCTCGGGCAGGCGCTTCGCGAGCTCGAGATCGCCCTTCTCGAGCGCCTCCATCGACGCCTCGAGCAGCCGCACGACCAGGTTGCCCTGCGCCTGCAGCAGGTCGTAGAGCGTCTGCGACGCCCGGCGGCCCTCGCTGCGGCGCACGACCTTCGCGATGTTCGTGGCCAGGTCGCCCATGCGCTCGAGGTGGGTGAGCACGTGGTTGAGCGACCACAGGAGACGCAGGTCGCGCGCGACCGGGTGCTGGGTGGCCGTGATCTCGATGATGCGGTCCTCGGCGCCGAGGCACCGGTCGTCGACCTCGTCGTCCGCAGCGATGATGGCCGCGGCGGCCTCGGTGTCGTCCTCGATGACCGCCTTCACCGCGCCGCGCACCTGCGCGCCCACGATCCGTGAGATCCCGAGCACCTCCTCGGTGAGGCCCTCGAGCACCTGCTGGAATCCCTCGCGCATGACTTCTCGCCTCTCGCGCCTGACGACCCTGTCCGATGGTACACCCGCTCGCGCCGCGCCGTCGCCGCACTGCCCGATCCGAACGCCCCTACCCGAACCGCCCCGTGATGTAGTCCTCGGTCCGCTTGTCGTCGGGGCTCGTGAAGATGTGCGAGGTGGCGCCGAACTCGATGAGCTCGGCGGCCTCGTTCACCCGCTCCTGCAGGAAGAATGCGGTGTAGTCGCTCACGCGGGCCGCCTGCTGCATGTTGTGCGTGACGATGACGATGGTGACCTCGTCCTGCAACTCGCCCATCAGGTCCTCGACCTTCTGGACGCTCGTCGGGTCGATTGCTGAGCAGGGCTCGTCCATCAGCATCACCTCGGGCTGCACCGCGAGCACGCGAGCGATGCAGAGGCGCTGCTGCTGGCCTCCGGACAGTTCGAGCCCGCCCCGCCCGAGGATGTCCTTCACCTCGCGCCACAGGTTCGCCTTCTCGAGCGAGGTGCGGACGATGTCGTCGAGATCGGACTTGGCCTTCGTCCCGTGGAGGCGCGGCCCGTACGCGACGTTGTCGTAGATCGACATCGGGAACGGGTTCGGCTGCTGGAATATCATCCCGACGCGGCGGCGCAGGTCGACCGGGTCCACGCCCGGCGCGTAGCAGTCGGCGCCGTCGAGGAGCACCTTGCCGCCCACCTTCGTGCCCGGGATGAGGTCGTTCATGCGGTTCAGGCAGCGCAGGAAGGTGGACTTGCCGCAGCCCGAGGGACCGATGAACGCCGTCACGGCGTTCGCGGCGATGTCGACCGTGATCCCGGTGAGCGCGTTGAACGCCCCGTAGTGGAAGTCGAGGTCCCTGACCTCGAACTTCGCGCGCGGCCCGTTCGTGTCGGTCATTCGGCGAACCTCCTGCTCCGGCGCACGATCCAGCGTGCTGTGAGGTTGAAGGCGAGGATGAGCAGCATCAGCAGCAGGGCGGTGCCGTACGCCGCCTTCAGGTTGATGCCCTCCATGGCCAGCATGTACAGGTGCACGGTCATCGGCCGGCCGGACTGCCACGGCCACACGGCCTGGCTGATGTCCTGGCCCATCGTGTAGACCACGACCGCGGTCTCACCGACCGCGCGGCCGGTCGCCAGGATCAGCCCCGTGAGGATGCGCGGCGCGGCAGCCGGAAGGACGACCTTGCTCACCGTCTGCCACTTCGTCGCGCCGAGGCCGTAGGAACCCCAGCGGATGTAGCGCGGCACGGCGCGGATGGCCTCCTCGGTCGCGCGCATGACGATCGGCAGCATCAGGAAGGACAGCGCCATCGCCGCTGAGATCATCGAGAACCCGATGTGGAACGCCTCCACGAACAGCGCCAGTCCGAACAGGCCCATGACGATCGACGGCACCGATGCGAGCGAGTCCGCTGCGAACCGGATGGCGCGCACCACCCGGCCCTCGACCGCATACTCGGCGAGGTAGACGGCCGCGAGCACGCCGACCGGTGTCACGATCAGCATCGCGAGCGCGGTCACGTAGAGCGTGTTGGTGATGGTCGGCCAGATGCCGCCCTCCATGTTCACGCCCCTGGGCCACGTGAAGATGAACTCGAGTGACAGTGCGCCGATGCCGTTGACGACCACGAAGCCGATGATGCCGACCAGCATCGCGACGGTCGTCATGGCCGAGACCCACAGCGTCGTGACGGCGATCCTGTTGGCGAGGTTCCGGTTCATCGCTACTTCAACCTCGACATGAGCCTGACTGTTGCGACCAGGCCCATCGACACCAGGAACAGTATGACCGCCATCCCGAACAGCGCGGTGCGGTGCGGACCGGCGGCGTACGGCATGTCCATGACGATCTGGCTCGTCAGCGTCGACACCGGCTCGCCGAGCCCGTGGGGGAACTGGGTCGCGTTGCCGACGACCATGAGCACCGCCATGGTCTCCCCCACCGCGCGACCCATGCCGAGAACGATCGCATCGATGATGCCGACCTTGGCAGCGGGCAGGAGCACACGGCGGATGGTCTGCCACGTGGTGGCGCCCATCGCGTACGACGCCTCGCGGATACCCGGTGGCAGGCTGCCGAGCGCGTCCTCGGTCAGCGTCGCGATGGTCGGCACGATCATCACCGCGAGGATGACGGCGCCCGTCAACGGCCCGAACCCGAGCCCGCCCGTCAGATCCGCGACGATCGGGCGTAGGACGACGAGCCCGAAGAAGCCGTAGATGACCGAGGGGATCCCGGCGAGCAGTTCGACGGCCGGCCGCACCACCGCGCGGACCTTCGGGCTCGCGATCTCGGAGAGGAACACCGCCGTCGCCACGGCGAGCGGCGAGCCGAGCGCCAGCGCGCCGAGCACCACCGCGCCGGACCCGGCCACCAGCGGCAGGATGCCGAACGCCTTCTCGGAGGACGCCCAGCGCGCGCCCGTGAGGAACGCGCCGAGACCGATGTCGGTCACCACCGGCCACCCCCGCCATCCCACGAACAGGAAGATGAGCGCCACGGCGGCCACCGCGACGCACGCGCATGCGAAGAAGAGGGTCCGCAGCGCGCCTTCGCGCAGGTAGGTGCCGCGCGACATCAGCTGCAACTCGGAGTGAGGCTGCTCGGGGCTCATCGGACCGCATCCTTCGGCCGCACCGGCAGGAAGCCCGCCTCGCGGACCGTCCCCTGCTGGACCTCGGTCGAGAGCAGGTACTCGAGGTACTCCTTCGCCAAGCCCGTGGGCGTGCCCTTCGTGAACGCGTGGAGCGTGCGCTGGACGGGGTACTCGCCCGATTCCACCGTGGCGGGGCTCGGCGCGACACCGTCGATGGCGAGGGCCTTGACCTCCGGTGTGACGAATCCGAGCGAGATGTAGCCGATGGCGCCCTCGGCATCGCCGACGACCGCGCGCACCTGGCCGGTGCCGGGCAGGATGACCGCGTTGTCGGCGAAGCGCTCCTTCTTCATCACGATCTTGAAGAACGCCTCCCGCGTGCCCGACGCCTCGTCGCGGTTCACGAGCCCGATGGACTCGTCCGGACCGCCCACCTCGGACCAGTTGGTGATCTCGCCCTTGAAGATGGCGCGCACCTGGTCCTTCGTCAGTCCGGTCACGGGGTTCGCCGGGTTCACGATGACCACGATCGCATCGTAGGCGACGGGCGTGTCGAAGAGGCCGAGGCCCTTCTCCTCGTCCTTCAGGTCCCGCGACGAGGTTCCGATGGCGGCCGTGCCCTTCGAGACCGCCTCGATGCCTGCCGACGAGCCGACGCCCGAGACCAGCACGCGCTCTCCGGGGTGGGACTCCTCGAACTCCTTGCCGGAGATCTCGGCGATCGGGAGCACTGTGGTCGAGCCGGTGATGACGAGCTCGTGGGCGCGGCCCACGGAGATGTCGCAGCCGACGGCGACGAAGCCTGCGGAGACCAGCACGACCGCAGCGGCCAGCGCGCGTGCGGCGGCGAGAATGCGGGAGGGGGACAGCGCGGTCCGGTTCATGGTTTCGGGGTCAGCAGCACCGCGATCGCCGCGTGTCGACCCGTCTCGCCCTCCGCTCGATACGAGTAGAACCGGTCCGTCATCTCGGCGGTGCACGCGTCCGTCACGGCTATCGATCCGGGCTGGATCCCGACGTTCGCGAGGTCCTCGCACACCACGGCTCCGAGGTCCAACCGACCCGGAGCCGCGCGCATCGTAGCAGAGGGATGTGCGAAATACGAGAGGGTGTCGGGGCCCACTTCGTAGTGGCACGGGCCGATGCGCGGACCGACGAAGGCGAGCAGGTCGCCGGGCGCGCAGCCGGCCTCTGCGGCGGCGGCGGCGGCGGTCTTGCCGGCGATGCCAGAGGCCGCGCCGCGCCAGCCCGCGTGGGCGATCGCGACCGTCCGGACCGGGCCGGACGCCACAATCACAACCGGCACGCAGTCCGCGAAGAACATCATGAGCGGCACGCCGGGCACGGTCGTCAGCAGGGCGTCCGCGTCAGGAACCGGCGCCCTGCTGACGAC
>VAUM01000084.1 GCA_005774595.1 Actinomycetota bacterium | reverse complement strand
TACGGGGTCATCGTGACGAGCGGCTGGCGCCGCGGCCTGCTCCTGCCCGACCTCGAGGGCGTCGACACACCCCGCCAACAGGTCGACATCGCGCTGCGCAAGGCCGGCATCCCAGCGAGCGAGCCGTACTCGCTCGAGAGGTTCCGCGTTGACCGCCACGTCTGATGCCGTTCGCTGCATGCGCGCGCGCACCCGCGTGATCGCGGTGGTCGGCCCGACCGGGGTCGGCAAGACAGACGTCGCCGAGCAGCTCGCGCTCGGCCTGCGGGGGGAGATCGTCACCGCCGACTCGATGCAGGTGTACCGCGGCATGGACATCGGCACCGCCAAGCGGCCGCCGGAAGAGCGCCGCGTACCGCACCACTGCATCGACCTCGTCGGCCCGGGCGAGCCGTACTCCGCGGCGCTCTACCAGTCCGACGCCCGGTCGGCCATCGACGACATCGCCGCGCGCGGCGGCACCCCGATCGTGTGCGGCGGCACCGGCCTGTACCTGCGCGCGGCCCTTGACGATTGGGCGTTCCCTCCCGGCGCGGCCGCCACGCCCGAGCGCGCCCGTTTCGAGGCACTCGCAGAGGAGCTCGGCCCGGTCGGCGTGCACGGCCTGCTCGCCGAGACCGACCCCGAGGCCGCGGCGCTCATCCACCCGAACAACGTGCGCCGCGTCATCCGCGCGCTCGAGATGTCGGCCTCGGGCACGCTCTACTCCGAGCAGGCGCGCAGATTCGCGCAGCGCGTCGGCGTGTACGACACCACCATCCTCGGCCTGGACGCCGCGAGGCCCGCACTCTACGAGCGGATCGAGGCACGTGTGGACCGCATGATGGAAGACGGCCTGCTCGCCGAGGTCGAGGGCCTTCTGGCGGCGGGATACCGGGATGCACTCACCGCCGCGGCGGCCATCGGCTACAAGGAGCTCGTGCCTGTGATCGAGGACGGCGCGGACGTCGACGAGGCCGTGGCCGCGATCAAGCAGGCGACGCGACGCTACGCCAAGCGCCAGCTCGGCTGGTTCCGCGCCGATCCGCGCGTCCGGTGGCTCGACGTCACCGCGCTGACGCCCCGCGACGCGGCCTCCCAAGGCTACGCACTGGTAGAATCCTAGCCTGACCGCCGCCGCTCCTTCGGGAAGGCCTCGCGATGGAACTGCGCTTCACCAAGATGCACGGCCTCGGCAACGACTTCGTCGTCGTCGACGACACGGACGCCGCCATCGACCTCACCCCTGATGCCGTCGCATGGCTGTGCGACCGCAACTTCGGGATCGGCGCCGACGGGCTCATCCTCGTTCGCCCTCCGCACGGGTCCGACGCCGAGTTCTCGTGGGGCTTCTTCAACGCCGACGGCTCCGTGGCCGAGATGTGCGGCAACGGCATCCGCTGCCTGGCCAAGTACGTGGTCGACCGCGGCATGGTGCCGTCCGACGCAGACACCCTGCGCGTCGAGACCGCGGGGGGCGTCCGCCGCATCGCGCTCACGCGCGACGCCGAGGGCGCCCTCGAGTTCGCCACGGTCGACATGGGCGAGCCGGTGCTCGCGCCCGCCGACGTCCCCACCACGCTTCCCGGCGACCGGGTGGTCGGCGTCCCACTCCCGACCGACCTCGGCGAGGTGCACGTCACCTGCGTGTCGATGGGCAACCCGCACACCGTCATCTGGGTCGACGACGTCGACACCGCACCGGTCGAAACCCTCGGCCCGCTCATCGAGAACGACCCCGCCTTCCCGAACCGGACCAACGTCGAGTTCGCTCGTGCCTTCGACGACGGCTGCATCGAGTTGCGAGTCTGGGAGCGCGGGGTGGGGGAGACGCTCGCCTGCGGCACCGGCGCGTGTGCCACGCTCGTCGCCGCGGTACTCGGCGAGCGCATCGCCGGCCGCGCGGCGACCGTGCAGGTACCCGGCGGCGAGCTCGCCATCCGATGGTCCGAGGAGGACGGCCGCGTCTACCTGACCGGCCCGGCCGCCGAAGTCTTCACCGGCCTCGTACAGGTGGCCGACGAGGACGGCTGACGCCTTCGCGTCCGGCCCACCGATCGTCCGCGCCTGCGCGCAGTGCCGTCGGGCGCTTCTGCTACCATGAACGCCGCGTGCGGCCCCTCCAAGCGCGCCGCCGCGTGTCAGCACAGGCCACCCACCGAAGAGGAGTGCCTTCCATCGTGAGGACCGCCGACCGCATCGCCAACCTGCCTCCGTATCTCTTCGCCGAGATCGACCGCAAGGCCGGCCTCAAGCGCGCGCAGGGCATCGACGTGATCTCGCTGGGCATCGGCGACCCCGACATGCCGACCCCGCACCGCATCATCGAGGCCATGCAGCACGGGATCCACAACCCCGCGAACCACCAGTACCCGAGCTACTTCGGCGCGAAGCGGTACCGTGACGCGTGCTCCGAGTGGATGCGCAACCGCTTCGGTGTCGACGTCGACCCCGACACCGAGACTCTCGCGCTCATCGGCAGCAAGGAGGGCATCGCCCACATCTTCCTCGCGTTCGTCGACCCTGGCGACGTCACCCTCGTGCCGGGCTGCGGCTACCCCGTCTACCACACGGGCGGCATCCTCGCGGGCGGCGAGTCGTACTTCATGCCCATGACCGAGGACAACGGGTTCCTCGCCGACTTCGAGTCCGCGCCGGCCGACGTGCTGGCGCGCGCGAAGATGATGTTCCTCAGCTACCCGAACAACCCCACCTCGGCCATCGCGAACGACGAGTACTTCGACCGTGCCATCGCATTCGCCAAGCAGCACGACCTGCTGCTCATCCACGACAACGCGTACTCCGAGATCGGCTACGACGGCTACCGGCCGACCAGCTTCCTCGAGCGCCCCGGCGCCAAGGACGTGGCGATCGAGCTGTTCTCCTGCAGCAAGGCGTACAACATGACCGGTTGGCGAGTCGCCTTCGCCTGCGGCAACGCGGCTGCGATCAAGGCGCTCGGCACCGTGAAGAGCAACATCGACTCGGGCGTGTTCACTGCGGTCCAGGACGCGGCCATTGAGGCGATGAACGGCGACCAGGACGGCGAGAACGTCGCGCTGTGCGCGGTCTACCAGCGCCGACGCGACCTCGTGTGCGCCGCGCTCGACAAGATCGGCATCCGCGCCGCCAAGCCGAAGGGCACCATCTACGTGTGGGCGCGCGTGCCCGACGGGTACACGTCGGCCGAGTTCGCCGAGAAGATCCTCGAGGACGCCAACGTCATCGTCCCGGCCGGCTCTGCCTACGGGCCCAGCGGCGAGGGCTACATCCGCATGTCGCTCACGACGCCCGACGAGCGCCTCCAGGAGGCCATCGCACGCATCGAGGCCGCTCTCTAGCCCGCCACGCGCAACATGTCCCGCCGCTTCGTCCCCCAGGAGGTCACCGCCGAGTTCCGCGACCGCGCGGTGCTGGTCGGGCTCGATCTCGGACGGGGCGAATGGCCGATCGAGGAATCGCTCGCGGAACTGGGGCGGCTCGCCGAGACCGCCGGCGCGCAGGTGGTCGCCACGCTGTCCCAGCGCCTCGACCGTCCCAACCCCCGCACCTTCATCGGCGCGGGCAAGGCCGAGGAGGTCGCCGAGGCGGCTCAGTGCGAGGACGCCACGCTCGTGCTCTTCGACGACGACCTGACGCCCTCGCAACAGGCCAACGTCGAAGCGCTCCTGCCCGGCGTCAAGGTCCTCGACCGCACCGCGCTCATCCTGGACATCTTCGCCCTGCATGCGACCAGCATGGAAGGCAAGCTCCAAGTCGAGCTCGCCCAGATGGAGTACCTGCTGCCGCGGCTGCGCGGCCTGTGGCGGCACTTCGAGCAGGCGGCCGCCGCAGCGGGCGGCAAGCGCGGCATCGGCACGCGCGGGCCGGGCGAGACGCAGCTCGAGACCGACCGCCGCCTCGCGCGCAGGCGGATCGCGCACGTGCGCCGCGAGCTCAAGCGCGTCGGCGCGGAGCGCGACCTCCAGCGCAGCGCGCGGCGGGGCTCGGGCGTCTTCCGCGTCGCACTCGTCGGCTACACCAACGCCGGCAAATCGACCCTGCTCAACGCGCTGACCGGTGCCGGCGCGTTCACGATGGACCTCCTGTTCGCGACCCTCGACTCGACCACCAGGCGCTACGAGCTGCCGGAGGGCCGAGAGGTCACGCTCACGGACACCGTCGGCTTCATACACAAGCTGCCGCACGGCCTTGTCGAGTCATTCAAGTCGACCCTCGATGAGGTCCGTGAGGCGGATCTGCTGCTGCACGTCGTCGACGCGTCTCACCCTCAGGTCAAGGCTCACATGCACGCGGTGCGCGAGGTCCTCGGCGAGCTCGGGGCGGCGGCCAGGCCACTCGTGCTCGTCTTCAACAAGACCGACCTCGCGGACCCGGGCGCGGTGGCCGCGCTGCAGCGGCGTCACCCGGACGCGCTGTTCATCTCGGCGGTGACCGGTGACGGCATCGCGGGACTCGTGACGCGCATCGCCGACGAGGCGGCGCGCGGTTCGATCCGCGTGGAGGCGGTCGTGCCGTACACGCGCGGCGACCTGGTCATGCTCGCGCACGAGCGCACGCAGATCCTCACCGAGGAGCACACGCCGGACGGCACGCGCCTCGTCCTGCGTGCCCCCGCGGGCGTCGCGGAGCGGTTCTCGGAGTTCGCCGTCGGAGCGGGCGAGGCAGACGCGGTCAACGACCCGGACGCATAGCCCGGCTGGCGGTCGCTAGATGCGCCTGAACAGCGCGACGACCTTGCCGAGCACGGCGAAGTCCACGTGCCGGTCGGCCCAGATCGGCTCCATCGAGCTGTTCTCGGGCTGGAGCAGGATGCGGCCGCCGCGGCGGAAGAAGCGCTTGACGGTGGCTTCCTCGTCGATCATCGCCACGACGATGTCGCCGTCGCTCGCGGTCTGCTGGGAGCGGACGACGACGTAGTCTCCGTCGAGGATGCCCGCCTCGATCATCGACTCGCCCTTCACCCGCAGGATGAACGTGTTCTCCTCGGCGAAGTCGGCGGGCAGCGGCAGCGTCGCCTCGATGTTCTCGGCGGCCAGGATCGGGGTGCCGGCAGCCACGGACCCCACGAGAGGGACGGCGTGCACCTGGCCGTAGTCGATGCCGCGCTCGGTGTCCCGGTAGTCGAGGACCTCCAGCGCGCGCGGCTTGCTCGGGTCGCGCCGGATGAGGCCCTTCGCCTCGAGCGCGGCGAGGTGGGAGTGGACCGTGGACGATGAGGAGAGCCCGACCTTCTCACCGATCTCACGCACCGACGGCGGATAGCCGCGACGGTGGATCTCGGCCCGGATGAAGTCGAGTATCTCGCGCTGGCGGTCCGTGACTTCGCGCTTGTAGACCATGGATGCCCCCTGACCGAACGCAGGTTCGACACTAGGATAGCCGCGGCGGTGCCCTGACGCAAACACCCGTTCGATTCCGTGCGTCGAACGTGCCACGAACGCCTGCCTCCACCGCTTGCAATCGAACACGTGTTCGCTATACTGATTGCGAACAGGTGTTCGGTTCCGACGTTGTCAGACCGGGTGCGTACCATGGCTCCCGACACGTCGATACGGGCGCGGAGGTGGCAGGATGAACGGCACGAGGACCATGCGGGGACGTACGCCGGCGAGGGCGCGCGCCGCGCAGGCCCCGGCGATCCGCCCGAGGGAACGGCTGCTCCTCGCGGGTGCCGCCGCAGCGGCGGCCCTCGCGCTCGCGATGCCCGCGCATGCGCGCAGCACGGCCGCCGCGCCCCGCGTGCACAGCATCCGCGTCGAGGCGGGGGACACGCTCTGGGAGCTCGCGGTCGAGTGCGCAGGCCCCGAGGCCGACCCCCGGCGCACCGTCGACCTCATCATGGCGATGAACGGCCTGGCCTCGCCGGACATCGCGGCCGGGTCCTACCTTCTCGTACCGGCGGATGACAGCCGCCCCTGACGATTCTGCGGCTTGCGCGCCTCGGCGCTTGTCACACAACATCTTGTGTGCTAAGGTGCCATCGTGCCTAGATATAGGGGTGGAGCCTGTGCGGTGCCCGTACTGCGGACATGAGGAGACCAAGGTCGTCGACTCCCGCGTCTCGGAAGCGGGAGACACGATCAGGAGGCGCCGCGAGTGCCTCGAGTGTCAGCAGAGGTTCACCACCTACGAGCGGCGCGAGGAAGTGCCGCTCATGATCATCAAGAAGGGCGGCGAGCGCGAGCCGTTCGACCGGGGCAAGCTCCTCAAGGGCCTGGTCGTCGCCACCGCCAAGCGCAACGTGACCCAGGAGCAGCTCGAGGGCCTCATCGACGACATCGAGGCCGAGTTGCACAACACCTTCCGCTACGAGATCCCGTCCAGCCTGCTGGGCGACATGGTGCTCGTGCGCCTGCTCGCGCTGGACAAGGTCGCATACGTCCGGTTCGCGTCGGTCTACAAGGAGTTCCAGGACCTCGACAGCTTCACGGCCGAACTCAAGCGGCTCAAGTAGCGCGAAGGGACACGCCATCCTCACCCCGAGACCACCGTACCTGCCGGAAGCGCCCTCTCACGGGTGCCCGACGCGGCGCCTCTCCGGATGGGACTCCGCCCACATCTCACACTGGCCCGGCCGGCTCGCCATCCGGGTCCGCCTCGCAGGTTGCACGTTCCGCTGCCCCTACTGCAGCAGCGCCGACCTGATCGAGCCGACAGG
>VAUM01000083.1 GCA_005774595.1 Actinomycetota bacterium | reverse complement strand
GTGGGAGACCGCCGGCGGCTGGCTCGCGGTCGTGGCCGCCGTGTGGCTGGCGGCGTCCGCGATCGAGACGGCCCGTCCCGTCGTGGCCGGCATCGTCGCCGCGCTTGCCTATCCCGTCCTGCGCGCGGTGCCGCTGCACACTTGGAACACGTGGCTGCCTGCAGCCGTTCAGCAGGACTTCGGTACGGAGTATGCTCGGCTGGTGTTCGAGCCGGTGTTCGCGCCGCTCCAGGTGGCGGCTGTCGGTGTTGCGCTCGCCGGGCTCGTCGCCGTGGGCGTCGCCAGTGCGTACGCGCGTCGGTCTGCTGAGGAGGACGGCACATGAGGAGGTTCTTCGCCGCAGCGCTCGCAGGCCTGCTCGTCGCCGGGGCCGGGGTCTCGGGCTGCAAGCCCAGGACCGTCGAGCTGCAGTCGGGCACTCAGGTGCTCTGCACGTACGGTGAAGTGGTCAGCGAGCAGATCGAGACGCTCGTCGTCCCCCAGAAGGAGGCCGGCAGGTACTCGGTGCGGACGAGCACCGTCGTGTGCGACACCCATCGCAAGCTCGAGGACCTGTACCGCCGCGCACAGGAGGACATCGCCGCGGGCGACCTGAAGGCGGCGCGGGCCAAGCTCGACGAGGTGGCCCGCCTCGACCCCGCCTTCCGCAACGCCGCGTCGCAGCGTGACGCACTCGGCGGCGGTGACGACCCGCCTCCGGCCGTCGGCCCGTCGACTCCGTCGGGCACTCCGAGCGGCGGCACGACGAACACGCCCGCCGGCCCGGTGGTCAACCTCCTTAAGTACGTACCGGACTCGATCGCCGGGTACGCTGCACAGTCGGTCGTCCCCGATGTGCTGTCGGTGAGCCGCGTCTACTATCCGACCGCGTCGGGTGACGTGGTCCAGCTGGTCATCCAGGCCGAGCAGTTCAAGGACGCGGCGCAGGCCTCGGACAAGATCGCCTCGGACGTCAAGTCCGCCTACCCGTCGGCGGCGGCGACCGTGAAGGTCGGCGGGCGGGACGCGTACTTCGGCACGAACGCCCGCGGCTACGCGGTCATCGGAACGAGCGACGGCGCGGCCATGGTCGTCTTCGAGATGTACTCCAAGAGCAGGCGCCCGGAGGCGCTGAGGTCGACGCTGACGGCGGTGGCAGAGGCGGTCATGTGAGGGCCGCCGCGTGTCCCGCGTGGAATCCGTGGAGACGCAGGGGGCATCGTTGACGCTTCGGCGCACCGTTCGCTAAGGTCGGGCGCACCGTGCGTGGCCACCGGCGCTGCGACCGCGCACAGCCGTGAGAAGGGGCGAGGGTTGGACGCAGACAAGCAAGACCGCGCGAGCGGGCGGGAAGCGCGAGGGCTCGAGGCCCTCAGGTCCCGGCTCGGCGGTATCGCGCCGAGCCGTCTCGATGACGGGCTGCGGATCGCCGTCTATGTCCTCGCCGTGCTGCTGGCCGTGCTGGCGGTCGTCTTCGTCGGCACGGTCATCAACGATCGGCGCGCGGAGAGCGAGGCGACCCCCGCGAGCCGCACGCTCAAGGAGTTGCGCGGCCTGGTGCGCGCGACGCCCAACGACGCCGAGCTGCGCGTACGGTACGGCGAGGCGCTCGCGGCCGCGGGCATCCTCGACGAGGCCGTGGAGCAGCTCAACCAAGCGCTGAAGGCCAACCCCGATCACACCGGAGCGCTCATCGATCTCGGCCGGCTTGCGATGCAGCAGGGCGAGTACGGCACGGCCGAGGGCTACTTCCAGAAGGTCGTGGACCTCACGAGCAGCGGGCAGTACACGGGCATCGACGAGCGCCGTGAGCTGGCGCTGTTCCACCTCGGCGAGATCGCGCTCACCCAGAAGCGCTACGAGGACGCGGTCCCGTTCTTCAAGGAGGCGCTGCGCATCCGCAAGGACGCCGCTGACACCTACCTCGAGCTGGCGCTCGCATACCGCGGCATGGGCAGGGACGAGATGGCGCTCGAGCAACTCGAGATCGCGGTCGCGTTCGACCCGGGTATGGCGCAGGCCCAGTACGAGCTCGGCGACATCTATCTGGACGCCGGCAGCGAGCTCAAGGCTGCCGAGCACTTCGGCCTGGCGTACGCGCTCGCGCCGGACAACCAGATCGCGGCGGACGCCGTGGACTCGCTCGGCCCGGTGGAGCGGCGCATGGCGGCCGCGCGCAAGGCGCTCGACGCCGGCGACGTCGAGACCGCGGTCTCGGAGTCGCAGTTCGCCGCGCTGCTCGACCCGGAAGGCTTCGACGGGGCGTTGCTGTACGCACAGGCGCTCGAGGCGTCGCGCGACACCAGCGCCGCCGTTGCCGCATACAAGGACGCGGCGAAGATCGAGCCGGAGAACCCGGCGGTCACGGACGCTCTGGCGCGGTTGGGCGCCAAGTGACGAAGAGGCGGGCAGGATGAACCGGGGCAGGCGCAAGAGGCTGGTCGTCATAGCGGTGCTGGTCGTCCTGATCCTGCTGCTGGGCGGGCTGTACTGGAACTACCGCGCGACGAAGCGCATCACGCTCGACTTCGATCTCACCGGCAGCAGGGCGGCCTCACTCGCGCCCCCGGAGTACCTCTACTCGTTCAGCGGGCCTGACTCGGGCAAGATGCAGCGGCCGCTCGGCGTGCTCGTCGACGGGAATCGCGTGTTCGTGACGGACGGCCGGCAGCGTCGGGTGGGCGTCTACACCCTCGAGGGGCGGCTCGTCCGCTCCTTCGGCGACGGCAAGCTCGTCATCCCGCTGTACATCGCCAAGCACCCCAAGACCGGCGAGTACTGGGTGACGGACCGCCGGCTGCGCGCGATCTGCATCTTCGACGCCGCCGGCACGTTCAAGCGCGAGTTCGACCCGAAGCTACCGGCCGAGCAGCTGCCCAAGTTCGAGACCGGCGGCGTCCAGTGGGCGCCGATCGCGCTCGACTTCGCAGACGACGGGACGCTCTACGTCACCGAGATCGTCGGCCACCGGCTCCTGGTCTTCGGGCCGGACGGTGCGTTCAAGCGCTCGATCGGCACGGGCGGACAGGTGAGCAAGGCCGGCGACGACCCGCAGCTGTTCATGTTCCCGAACAGCGTGAAGGTGCACGGCGACGAGGTGTGGGTCGCCGACAGCAACAACCGCCGCCTGAAGGTCTACAACCTGGCCGGCGACTATCTGCGGCTGGTCGAGATGGAGGGCCTGCCGCGCGGCATGGACTTCCTGCCGCGGCTGTCGGGCGAGGCGAAGGACGCCCCGGCGAACTTCTTGGTCGCCGACACGCTCAGCCATGACTGCACGATCATGAACGTCACCGGCGCGAAGCTCGCGTCCTTCGGCGAGCACGGTGTGCTCGAGGGCCAGTTCAGCTACCCGAACGACGTGTCCGTCGCCAAGAACGCGTACATGTTCATCGCGGACACCTCCAACGCGCGCGTGCAGGTGTGGGGCTGGCCCGCCGAGGCTCAGCCCATCCCGACGCCGCGCACGGCGTGGGAGTGGGCCGCGTGCTGCCTGCCGTTCCTGCCCATCCTGCTGCTGCCGTTCTTCCGCCGCCGCCGCTTCTTCGCGACGCAGGACTTCGTCGAGACGATGCTGTTCGCCGAGATGGCGCATACGATGCCCGACCGTCGCCGCCGTTGGATCGTCGAGCCGTACGTGTACGAGGTACTGCGCGACCGGCGCGAGGACGACGTGAAGATGTCGGAACTGCTAGCCGAGACCGACCACTCCGAGTCGGACGCGAGGTCGTTGCGTGAGCGTCTCGAGCTCGACGAGCCGACCTCGATCACGATGGCGATCGCCCAGCGCTCGCACGTCTTCTGCACGCAGGATCCCGAACTGAGGCGCATCGCGAAGGTGCTCGACATCGACGTCGTCGACCGCGACGAGTTCATCGAGCGCTTCACGAGGAAGGGCGCCCCGACGGACGAGCGGCGGTCCTAGCGGAACGAACGGCGTTTGCGCAGGAAGATGAACGAATCTGACTGCCGAACGGCATTGACCGCGAGCACGCGTGACGCTACGCTACGCCTACCCATGTAACAACTGTTACAACGGGGTGGGGCGTTGTGCGCCCCGGATGACAAGCGCATACACGGCATAACCGGGTCGGAGCCGGCACGATGACCGCACGGTTCGAGCACGAGCCCCTAGGGGTAGGGGCACTCCTCGCTTCCGTCCGATCGTGACGCCTCCGCCCGTTGCCCGCGACGGGCCCGAGGAGGAGGTGACGCACGTCCGCTCGCAGCGGGAGCCAAAGGTTGTAACTCCGGAATGCGTGAAGGAGGTTCGAAAAGCATGGCGATAACCAGGCGACAGTTCGTCACCAGGCTCGGCACTCTGGCCGCGGCCATGGGGCTCAGCCAGGTCGACGCGGCCAAGATCTCCGAGGTCTTCGCCCACGCCCCGGCGGGGACGCTCTTCTGGTACCAGAAGCCCCGCGTGGTCTGGGTACACGGCGCGGAGTGCACCGGCTGCTCGACGTCGCTCCTGTCCCTCTTCGAGGACGTGCAGGGCGAGGCCATCTACGGCAGCGGCGTCTCGACGCTCGCCGCTCTCGACCTGGCGGTCGGCGGCAACGGCGACGGCACCCAGGTCGTGACCAACGGTCTCGACGCCGGCCACCCGTTCGGCCACCGCACGGTCGTCAACTCCGCGCCCGTCACCGGCTCGGACTTCGACACCGACGCGAACGCGACTCGCGGTGCCTACATCGCGAACATCGCGGACGTGCTGGTCGACTTCATCTCGCTCGAGTACCACGAGACGGTCAACGGCATGGGCGGCGACCTCGCGTACCAGTGGCTGCTCGACCAGATGACCGCTGGGGACGACCCGACCAAGGCCTTCGTGCTCGTGGTCGAGGGCGCGACCCAGGACAAGACTGAAGCGGGCGCGTGGAGCGACACGGCCGGCAACGGCTTCCCGTGGTGCTCGATCGGCATGGACGGCGCCGACGGCGCGTCCGCCGAGCACAGCTTCGACGACGTCGTCACGACGCTCGCCGGCCGCGGTGACTGCATCGGCGTCGTGGCCATCGGCCAGTGCGCCACGTTCGGCGGCTACCCGGGTTGCGTCTCGCCGAAGTTCACGGCGAGCCAGACCCCGGCGCGCGGCACGTACGACCACCTCGACCACGCCGCCGGTGCCAAGGACAAGGTCATCAACGTCCCCGGCTGCCCGACCAACCCGTGGTGGTTCACGCTGTCGGTCGTCGCGTTCCTCGTCGACTACTTCAACGGTCCCGGCGCCCCGGTTCCCGCGGACGGGCCGCTCGGCATCCTCGACTCGGCCGGCAACATCAAGTCGACCGCCGTCGATGGCAACCGCCGTCTCAAGGCGGTCTACGGTGTGCCGCTCCACGGCCCCGCCTGCACCCGCTACCAGGACTTCCTGAACGGCGTGTACGCGACCCGGCCGGGCGAGCGTGGCTGCCTGCAGCTCATCGGCTGCAAGGGCCCGTCGACCAACTCGCTGTGCACCGTGCACGGCTGGAACGGTCAGCAGCCCGAGAACGACACCTCGTGGGACTACGGTATCGCTACTGTCCAGGGCGCGAAGGGCGGCAACTGCGTCGCGGGTGGCGCTCCGTGCATGGGTTGCACGGAGCCCGGCTACCCGGACCGGTTCGTGCCGTTCGTCGTCCGCCGCTAGATGGGGAAGGAGGGAGAAGACTAGATGGCAGTCCATGAGCTCGATCCCATCTCACGCATCGAGGGTCACCTCGGTGCGAAGCTCACCACCGCCGGCGCAGCGATCACGGACGTCGAAGTCCACGGCAACCTGTGGCGCGGCTTCGAGAACTTCCTGATCGGCCGCGAGCCCAACGACGCGATCACGTTCACGCAGCGCATCTGCGGCGTCTGCCCGGTCCCGCACGGCCAGGCGTCGACGTGGGCCGTCGAGGCCGCGATCGGCTACTCGGGCACGCACCAGTTCCAGACGGGCATGGGCGAGATCCCGACCAAGGCGATCCACATCAGGAACATGGTGCTCGGCGCCGAGTACCTGATGTCGAGCCTCACGCACTTCTATCACCTGGCGGCTCCGAGCTACGTCCAGGGGCCGGCGGTCCCGCCGTGGACCCCGTACTTCGACGACGCGTACTACAGCCCGCTGTTGCTCGCGAGCGCCGGAGGCACCAACGGTGGCCTCGCGATCCCGAACTACGCGACGAGCAGCGTGCTCCCGCTCGACGACGAGGGCTTCTCGGCCGACCTGTGGTCCGCGGTCATCAAGCAGTACGTCAAGGCCCTGCGCATCCGCCGCCTCACCTTCGAGGCGGGCGCGATGTTCGCCGGCCGCATGCCGATGACCTCGTGCTACGTCGCCGGTGGCGTGACGACCTACAAGGCCGACTCCGCCATGGCCACGAAGTGCACGAAGTTCACCAGCTTCATGACCGAGATCGGTGACTTCGTCATCCGCGAGTACATCCCGATCGTCCTCGCGCTCGGCGCCCTGTACCCGAACTTCGACAACGAGCACAACGGCGGTCAGGGCTGGGGCGCGGGTTGCGGCAACTTCCTGTCGTGGGGCAGCTTCCCGTACGCGGGCGTCGCGCCGACGGCCGATGGTGTTGCGTCGAACCACTTCCCGCGCGGCTGGGTCAAGAACGCGGGCGGGTACTTCGGCGCCGCGGAGACGAGCGGCACGATCGTGGCCGCCGACATCAGCGGCGGGCTGCTCAATGAGCACACGCTGTACTCC
>VAUM01000082.1 GCA_005774595.1 Actinomycetota bacterium | reverse complement strand
GCGCGTCGTCGCGGCTCCCGCGAGCAGAGCGATGAACACGAGCGGCACGATGAAGTCGAGCGACCACGACGCAGGCAGCAGCGACGCGCCGAGCGTGCCCGCGACCGTCGCGACGATCCACACGCCCCAGTCCACGAGCGCGCCGCCGAGGAAGTACGGCAACGGGTCGATCGCGGGATCGGGCACCGCACGCGTCATCGTGGCCGCGTAGATGCCGTCCCGCAGGAAGTAGCCGTACACGAGGCCGTGCCACCAGCGACTCGGCCCCAAGACCGGCGCCAGCGACGCGCCGTAGATGAAGAAGCGCGCGTTGATGACGAGCACGGTGGCGACCACGACGAACAGCGGGGCGCCGTCGCGCCACAGCACCGTCGCAGCGAGCTGCGCGGACGCTCCGTAGACGAGCCCCGACATCCCGACCGACTCGACTGCACCGAGCCCGGCCTGCGCGATCGCAACGCCGACCACGAGCCCGAACGCGATCCCGGCCGGCACGAGCGGCAGCAGGTCGCGGCAGCCCGCGAGGAAGCTCGACCTCGTCCTCGACACCCGCACCTCTCCACCTCGTCGCTCGCCCGCGCCGGCACAACAGCGTACAGGAGCCGGCCGGCCGCGTGTCAGAGGCGGGTGTATGCTTCGGGTGGTTATCCATCTTCGCCACCCGAGGTGATCGCATGACGAAGCTCAACGTCTCCATCCCAGCCGAACTGCTCGCCGAGATCGACATGGAGGCCGAGGAGCTCGGCTTGTCGCGCAGCGGGCTCATCCAGGAGGCCTCAGCCACCTACATCACGTCCGCACGTCGCGATCGCGAAGCCGAACGGCGGCGACTCAGGGAGCGGTCCGCCGCCGCCCGCATGCGCGCGGCCGGCGCGGCGCTCAAGGTGAGCGCGCCCGACGCCGTCGCGCTGCTCGCCGAGGCCCGCGCCGCCGAGGAGGGCCGCCATGGCGGCTGAAACGCCCTTGGTCGTCATCGACGCGAGCGTCGCGGTCAAGTGGTTCGTCGCCGACGACGAGCCGGGTGCTGAGGCCGCGAGGCGGCTTCTCGACGAACACGTCGAGGGCCGGGTCCGCCTCGTCGCGCCGTCGCTTCTCGTCCACGAGCTCGCGGGCGTACTCGCGCGCGGGAGCGCGCGGCGGCGGCCGGACGTGACCGACGCGCTCGATGCGTTCTTCGACAGCGGGGTCGCCCTCGTGCCACCCGACCGGGACCTCTCGCTCCGCGCTGCGCACACCGCCGCAGCGCACGGTGTGTCCGCGTTCGACTCGGCCTACGTCGCCCTGGCCGAGACGCTGGCGTGCGCGCTCGCAACGTCGGACCGGCGTCTGGCCCGCAGTGCGGGCCGGGTCGTGACCGTCCGCGCGACCTAGAGGACGCTCGCCCGCCCGGTTCGGGTACACACCCCGCAAGGAGGTGGTCGCGATGTTCGACGCACAAGTCAAGACGACCGAGCCGACGACGGTGGCGTTCGTGACGATGCACGGGCCATACGCACAGGTGCCCGAAGCGATGGGTCGGGTGTACGGGTGGGCGGCGCAGCGCGGGCTGCAGCCGACCGGGATGCCGAGCGCCGTGTACTTCACCGACCCGGCCGAGGTGCCCGAGGACCAGGCGGTCTGGGAGGTACGCGCGCCGGTGGCAGGCTCACCGGACGCGTGTGAGGCCGACGAGTCCGGCTGCGGCGTCAAGTGCATCCCCGCGCAGCGGGTGGCCACCGCCATGCATCGCGGCCCGTACGAGACCATCGCGCCCACCTACGAGGCGCTCGCCGAATGGGTCGCCGGCAACGGGATGACCATCATCGGCCCGCCGGAGGAGTCGTACTTCTCGGACCCGGCGACCACGGCGCCCGAGGACTACCTGACCGAAGTGAGGTTCCCGGTCGCGTGAGTGCCGGCAGCCCGGGAGACGACCTCGCGATCCTCGAGCCGGCAGACGCCGGAGAGTGGCGCGCGTGGCTCGAGGCGAACCACGACACCGCGGCCGGCGTCTGGGTGTCGATCGGGCGGGTCGGACACGCCGCTACCGCGCTGACCTACGCGCAGGCGGTCGAGGAGGCATTGTGCTTCGGGTGGATCGACGGCACCGGCAGACGCCTTGACGAGACGCGCTTCCGGCAGCGGTTCACGCCGCGCAAGAAGGGCAGCCACTGGGCCCGGAGCAACAAGGAGCGTGTGGCTCGCCTCACCGCCGAAGGGCGGATGGCGCCCGCAGGCCTCGCGGCGATCGAACGGGCGAAGGCAGACGGCTCCTGGGGGCTGCTCGACCTCGTCGAGGCGCTCGAGATCCCCGACGACCTCGCGCTGGCGCTGGACGAGGCCGGCGCCGCGGCCGCGTTCGACGCACTCACAATCAGCCAGCGCAAGATGGCACTGTACTGGGTCATCTCGGCGAAGCGCGAGGCGACCCGGCGCGAACGCATCGCCGAGACGGTGCGCGCAGCGCTCGCGGGGCACGGTCCGCGCGGTTGAGCGGGCACCGCCGCGCGCGTCACGCAGCCGGGCGCGGCGTACTCCCCCGGTAGCACCCGGAGATACCGCGTGCGTGGGTTCCGCCCCCGCGCCGCGCCCGCTACTGGATGTTCTCCCACGAGCGCCCGCCGGGGCACCCGCCGGCGGAACTCCGCGTCAGCCCTGCAGCCCCATGAGGCCGGTCACGATCTCCGCGAGCACCGCGACGACCGTGAACGCTCCCGGGACCAGCGCGAGCACGACGGCCGCGGCGCGATCTCCCCTGACCAAGGCGACGACCGCGCATATCCCTCCGAGGATGCCGAGGCCCATCAGCGGGATCATGAAGTTGATCGTCCACGGGCCGCCCGCGTTCAGGATCGCCCCGACCACGAACCCGAAGACCGCGGCACCCACGCCGAACAGCGCGAGGACCGCGGCCGCCCAGCCGAGCTTCGAGTGGGGAAGGAACCCGCCTGTCGTGGTTGCCGGCGCCGGGGCCCCGGCCGGTACACCTGCGCCCGTCATCCGACGCACCCCCTTTCGGTCCGGCGCCATCGTAGCGCGCCGGTGCGCCGCACGCGACAAAGCGCAAGGCGCCTGTCCCTCCGAGCGAACCTTGCGTTGCCGCAGTGCCCATTCGGTGTTCCAAGCGCCTTGCATCACGTACTCTAGCGGACCTTCGCGGCCGTGCAAGACACTTCCGCAGGTAGTTGGCGAGCGGTGGCGCGGACGCGCCCGGCGGCGCGTTCCACAGGGTTGTCCACGGGCTTTCCCACAGGGGGCGGCCGGTGCGGCGGCCGAGGTGCGGGGTCGGCGGACCTCTCCGCGCGCCCTCGGGTTTGTCGGAACGATCGTTCCGAGGAACCGTAGGACGCGCGGAGAAGGGCCGCGCGCTACACTCCCGTCCATGACCGCCGTGCCCTACAACGCCGTCCACCTCACAGGCGACACCCACGTCGTCCCCGGCCTCACCAACGCCGGCTTCATCGACGGCCTGGTGATCGACACCTGCGATGACGAGGCCCCGTACGCGCTCACGCGGGTCGACCGCCTCGCGATCACCCATGGCCACGCCGACCACTTCGCCATCGGCCACGCGCTGCGCACGGCAGGCGCGCGAGTGTGCGTCGCGCGCGACGACGCCTCGCTCGTCGAGAACCCGGACATCAACATCCGCGGGATGTTCTCGTGGGCCAAGCCGGGCGACGCGCTCGTCACCAAGCTCTTCCGAGGGATGCCCTGCGAGGTCGACGAGTACCTCGAGGACTGGGACGACCCTCGCGCCGATGTGGTGCCGCTGCCGGGGCACACGCTCGGGCACTGCGGCGTGCTCACGGGTGACGGCGTGCTGTTCACCGGCGACGCGCTCTACCTCGCCGACATGTGGGAGCGCCACCCATTGCCCTACTGCATCGACCCGCAGATGGTCGCGGCCTCGCTCGCGCGGATCCGCGGGATCGACTGCGCGTGGGTCGTGCCGGCGCACGGGCGCCCGGTGACCCGTGAGGACGCCGAGGACCACGTCGCGTTCCACCTGGGGCAGATCGCCGAGATCGACGAGTTGCTCATCGACCGGCTGCGCGGTGGGCTCACGACGGAGCAGGCGGTCGCGATGGTGTCGGCGGCGCGGGGGCTGGTGGAGAACCCGGCGTCGTACTGGCTCGCCGTCACCACGGTCAAAGGGTTCCTCGGCGGGCTGCTCGACCGCGGGCTCATCGAGTTCTTCGTGCGCGAGCACGCGGGCTGGTGGCGCACGGTCGCCTGACGCCCGGCCGCAAGAGCGCGCCCGGCTACTCCCGCCAGAGCGCCGGGTCCATGAACGCCTCGGCCAGCGCCGCCGCGCCCTGCGCCGCCCACAGCGCGCCGGGCTCGAGTTCGGCCGCCATCCACGCCTCGGACGTCTCGATCTCGTACGGTGGACGGATGCCACGGGGCAGCGCCGCGACGAAGCCGAACCGGCCGTAGTACCCCGGGTCGCCGAGCACGAGCGCGAGCGCCGCGCCCATCTCGCGCGAACGGGTGAGCCCCTCGCGGACGAGTGTGCCGCCGATGCCGCGGCCCTGGCGGTCCGGCGCCACCGCGAGCGGCGCCAACAGCACCGCCGGCACCCCGCCCGCGGGCGCCCGCGTGAGCATCACGTGGCCGACGATCGCCTCGCCCTCGACCGCCGCGAGCGACAGCTCCGGCACGTAGGAGGCCGCGTCCCGCACCAGCGCCGCCACGAGCGCGGCCTCCGCGTCCCCGCCGAACGCGGCGCGCTCCAGGGCGCAGACCGCGTCGAGCTCGCCATCCGCGGCCGGCCGCACCGTGATCGCGCTGCGCTTCGCGGCCATCGCCTCGTGCCTCGCCTAGTCCCAGTACAGCTCGAAGATGAGCGGGTCGGACGTGATGAGGCCCTGCTGCCAGCCCAGCTCGACGACCCTGCAGCCGGTCGCGCCGGTCTTTGCGAGGGCTCCCTCCGCCCAGCCGGCGAGCCGCGGCCCGGAGAACGACAGCTCCCCGAGGCCGCGCACGGTCATGCGGCCCTTCGGCTGACCGGGGCCGCCCGAGAGTACATCGGCCTCGGCGGTCGCCCCGTCGTAGAGGCGCGCGAACAGCTGGGGCGCCTTGACGAGCGTGCCCGCCGGCGACGAGAACTTGAGGAAGATGCTGTACAGGCCCGACAGCTGCTCGGTGGCGGTGTGCCGCCCCATCTCGATGAACGCCCGGCCGGCCGCGCTCGTATCGCCGGGGTACAGGACCTGGGCGAACGCGCAGGAGAGCGCGTCGAACACCGAGACCGGATAGCGCAGCGCACCGTTGAGCAGCTCGATCTGACGCCGCTGTTCGTCGTCGAGGCGGGCGAGCATGGAGCCCCACTGATCGGCGGTGCACTTCGTGCGCATCCAGTCGAGGTTGGGCTTGATCGCGTTGCCCATCATGGTCGTCTCTGGCATCGGAGAACCTCGCTTCGCAGTAGCGGGCGCATGCCGGTATGCGCCGCATACGCGAAAGATACCCGCCTCGGGGCGTTCGTCATAGTTGTTACATGGGCCCGCGGGGGCAGGAATCGCCGCGGCGCGCGCGTACACTCACCCTCGCACACTCAGGCGACTGCCGTCCGCACGCGGATCGGCCCGTACCGCAGGAGGCGCCCCCCGATGGCACACGTCCGCTCGCTGTTCTTCGACGGCCCTCTGTCCGAGGTCGAGGACAAGGCGCTGAAGGCCTACCAGCTCGGCCGGCCCAGCGAGGTCATCTGGAACATCACGAACCGCTGCAACCTGCTCTGCGAGCACTGCTACATGGCCGCCGACGGCCACGAGCTGCCCGACCAGCTGACCGACGACGAGACGATGGGCATCGTCCGACAGATCGGCGAGGCGGGCGTGCCGCTGCTGTTCCTCACGGGCGGTGAGCCGATGATGCGCCCGAACTTCTGGGAGATCCTCGAGACGGCCCGCTCCTACGGCACGCGGGTGACGATCTCCACGAACGCGACCTTCATCACGCCCGAGTCCGCCGCGCGCCTGAAGGCCAACGGCGTCGACTGGATCGCCACCTCGCTCTACGGCGACGACGCCTTCCACGACGCGATGGTCGGCGTGCCGGGCACCCGCGCCCGCGTGGTCGAGGCGATCCGCATGCTGCGCGAGGCGGGCGTCAACGTCGGCATCAAGACCGCCGTGTCCAAGGACATCTACCCGCACATCTACGAGCTCATCGCCGAGGCCAAGCGCATGGGCTGCGGCCTCATCTACATGTGCGACCTCATCACCAGCGGGCGCTCCTCGGGCGAGGAGGACGCGCGCATCACGGACGCCGAGTGGCGCCGTCTCGCCGACTTCGTGCTCGAGGACATCCTCGCCACCGGCAGCTCGTTCGAGTACGACATCGGCGCCATCCCCTCGGTCATCCCGTACATCGCCGGGCGCCTGAAGGAGCGCGGCGTCGACGTGTCGAACGGCATGGCGCGGCTGCAGATCATGAGCGCGTGCCCCGTCGGCAAGGGCCACATGAACATCAACTCCGGGGGCGGCATCATGCCCTGCCAGTTCGCGCAGGACTGGGTCGTGGGCAACGTGCGTGAGATGTCGATCATGGACGCGACGCGCGCGCTGTTCGAGCTCGACGGCGTCGATGCGGCAGGAGCCTGCAGCGAGAGGAAGTGCAAGTACGCGCACATCTGCCGCGGCTGCCGCACCAAGGCGTTCCACGAGTCCGGCGACCCGTTCGGCGAGGACACCACGTGCATCCTCGGCAACAAGGGGCCGAAGGCGCGCGTGCACAAGGTGGG
>VAUM01000081.1 GCA_005774595.1 Actinomycetota bacterium | reverse complement strand
GGCACCTTCGTCTCGGCACTGCCGGGGATCCAAGTCGTTTCGTCGTTCCCGCTCGCCGAGCGATGCGTACCCGACTGGCGCATCGTTGTCGCACATGCCGGGCGCTCGGTCGCCCGGCCTTTCCGTCTCCGGGGCTCGCCTCGCCCGATCGGACCGGCCGCGCCGCCGGATGCACCGCACGCGGGCAGCAACGCGCCCGTACGCGGTCCGCGCCCGCACCACGACAGGACCGTGCTCGCACGAAGGGAGGGCGCCATGGAGTTCGTCGGATACGCCGTCGCAGTCATCGTCGGCGCCGCCCTCGGCATCGTCGGCCAGCGCCTCTACGCCCGCGGCAGCGTGGGCCGCGCCCAGGAGTCGGCCGAACGCATCGTCGCGGATGCCGAGAAGCAGGCGGAAACGATCAAGAAGGAAGCGCTCATCGAGGCCAAGGACCAGATCTTCCGCATGAAGGCGGAGGCCGAGGAGGAGGCCAAGGAGCGCCGCAAGGACCTCACCGCGCTCGAGACGCGGCTCATCCAGCGCGAGGAGTCGATCGAGCGCCGCGCTGAGGCCCAGGACAAGCGGGAGCACCAGCTCTCCAGCCAGCAGGGCCAGATCCAGGCGCGCGAGAAGCAGATCGAGGACATCATCGCCGAGGAGACCCGCAAGCTCGAGTCACTTGCCGGCATGACCGCCGACCAAGCGAAGGAGGAGCTCGTCGCGCGCATCCGCGAGGATGTGAACCGCGACGCGGCCGCCTACATCCGCGAGGCCGAGACTCACGCGCGCGACGAGGCCGACAAGAAGGCCCGCAACATCGTCAGCATCGCGATCCAGCGCGTCGCTGCCGACCACACCGCGGAGTCCACCGTCTCGGTCATCCACATCCCGAGCGATGAGCTCAAGGGCCGCATCATCGGCCGCGAGGGCCGCAACATCCGCGCGTTCGAGCAGCTCACCGGCATCAGCCTGATCATCGACGACACGCCCGAGGCGGTCGTGCTGTCGAGCTTCGACCCGGTGCGGCGCGAGATCGGCCGCGTCACGCTCGAGTCGCTCATCGCCGACGGGCGCATCCACCCGGCCCGCATCGAGGAGATGTTCGAGAAGGCGTCCACCCTCGTCGAGCAGCAGATCCACGAGGCGGGCGAGCAGGCCGCGTTCGACGCGGGCGTCCACGGGCTGCATGCCGAGGTCGTCCGCACCCTCGGCCGCCTGCGCTTCCGCACCTCCTACGGCCAGAACGTGCTCAAGCACTCGCTCGAGGTCGCGTACCTCGCCGGCACCATGGCGTCCGAACTCGGGCTCGACCCGCGGCTCGCCAAGCGCGCGGGCCTGCTCCACGACCTCGGCAAGGCGATCGACCACGAGATCGACGGACCGCACGCCGTGATCGGCGCGGACCTTGCACGTCGCCTCGGCGAGCACGCCGAGATCGTGCACTGCATCGAGGCGCACCACGCCGACGTCGAGCCGCAGACCGTCGAGGCCGTGCTCGTGCAGGCCGCAGACGCCGTCTCGGCCTCACGCCCCGGCGCCCGCCGCGAGACCCTCGAGAGCTACATCAAGCGGCTCGAGAAGCTCGAGGCGGTCGCGACGAGCCACAAGGGCGTCGACAAGTGCTACGCGATGCAGGCCGGCCGTGAGATACGCGTCATGGTCAAGCCCGACGAGATCTCGGACGCCGACTCAGTGGTGCTGGCGCGCGATATCGCCAAGCAGATCGAGGACGAGATGGAGTATCCGGGCCAGATCCGGGTCATGGTCATCCGCGAGAGCCGCGCGATCGACATCGCCAAGTAGGACCGGAAGGCTGCGTGCCCGCCATGTCCGACCCGGACCGGCTCATCGACCTCGTCTCCGCGGTCACCGGCGACGAGTTCCTCAAGGTCGAGGAGAACCTCGGCGACGGCTACGTCCGCCTTCGCGTCTCGGAGGCCGAGCGCCGGCAGGCCAAGCACGACATCCGCGGGATCGAGGACGTCGTCGTCGAGCTGCTGCGCAACGCGCGCGACGCGCACGCGCAGCGCGTGTTCGTCGCGACCGCCCGCGAGGGCGATAGCCGGACGCTGACCATCGTCGACGACGGCGTGGGCGTGCCGCCCGCGATGCAGGAGCGCGTCTTCGAGCCGCGCGTCACCTCGAAGCTCGAGACGATGGTCATGGACCGCTGGGGTGTCCACGGGCGCGGTATGGCGTTGTTCTCCGTGCGCAGCAACGCCGTCTCCGCGCGCATCGAGGCGTCCGACGCCCACAAGGGCACGGCCGTACGCGTCGTCGCGGACACCGGCACGATCGGGGAGCGCGCCGACCAGTCGCAGTGGCCCGAGGTCGAGACCGGCGACGACGGCAGCCTGCGGGTCGTCCGCGGCCCGCACAACATCCTGCGCCGCGTCGTGGAGTTCGCCTGCGAGCATCCCGAGGTCGACGTGTGGATCGGCTCGCCGTCCGAGATCGTCGCCACGATGCACGAGGTCGTGCGCGCGTCGGCCGACGCGTCCGAACTGCTCTTCTGCGACGACCCCTCACGCCTGCCCGTCTGGCAGCGTCCCGGCGCGGCGGCCGACGCCGCGGAGCTGACGGCCACCGCCGAGTCGCTCGGCCTTCCCATCTCCGAGCGCACGGCGCACCGCGTGCTCGCCGGCGATATCACCGTCGTGCCTCGCGTGCTCGATGTCCTGCGCCCGTCCGCGCCCACACCGGAGCCCGTGACCCCCGACATCTACCGCGACCGCCGGGGCCTCAAGATCGCCAAGGCCGACCTCGTCGAGTTCACCCGCGCGCTCACCGCGGCCTTCGACGCGATCTCCGAGCGCTACTACGTCCACCTGCGCGGCGAGCCGCGCGTGACGGTCGGCCGTGACGAGATCCGCGTCCGCTTCGACGTCGACAAGGACGACTGAGGGCGGCCGGGGGCCCATCTGCGCTATAATCGGGGACACGCACTCCAAGTTCGCGACACATGACGCCGCTCAATCACCCCAGCAGACCCAGAACGCCACCCGACCAGACGACGCGCCTCTTCTTCGCAGCAGCGCACGCACCGCATGGAGACAGCCGTGGAAGTCCTCAAGGTATCGAGCAAGTCGAATCCCAACTCCGTCGCCGGCGCGCTCGCCGGCGTGATCCGCGAGCAGGGCGCCGTCGAGATCCAGACCGTGGGCGCCGGGGCTCTCAACCAGGCCGTCAAGGCCATCGCCATCGCCCGCGGCTTCATCGCGCCTTCCGGCATCGAGCTGACCTGCGTTCCGGCGTTCGCCGACATCGTGATCAACGGCGAGGAGCGCACGGCGATCCGCCTGCTCGTCGAGCCGCGCGACATGCACCGCTAGCGGAGCGGCCCGCACGCGATGAGGGCCGACCTCCACGTCCACTCCACCGCTTCCGACGGCTCGTCGTCCCCGTCGGGACTGGTCGCGCTCGCGCTCGAACTCGGCGTGGACGTCCTGAGCATCACCGACCACGACAGCGTCGCAGGCGTCGCCGAGGCGGCGGCGGCCGCGCGCGGCACCGCGCTGACCCTGGTCCCGGGCGTCGAGCTCTCCGCCGTCGTCGGCACCCGCAGCGTCCACGTGCTCGGCTACTTCGTCGACACCCGCGACGAGCGGCTCCTCGCACACCTCTTCGACCTGCGCGCCGCGCGGCTGCGCCGTGCCGAGGCGATCGTCGCCTCCCTGGTCGCCGCAGGGATCCCGCTGTCGATGGACGACGTCCTGCGCCTCTCGTGCGACGGCGCGGTCGGACGCGCCCACGTGGCGCGCGCGCTCGTCGACAGCCGCGTCGTTCACAGCACCGACGAGGCGTTCGCGCGGCTCATCGGCCGGGGTGCCCCGCACTACGTGCCGCGCGACGTGCGCACGCCCGCCGAGGTGGTCGGCATCATCCGCGATGCGGGCGGGCTGGCCGTCCTCGCGCATCCCGGCGTCAGCAAGGCGGACGACATCATCCGGCCGCTCGCAGCCGACGGGCTCGCCGGCATCGAGGCCTTCCACGGGGAGCACACGCCGCAGCAGTGCGAGCGCTACGCGTCGATGGCGCGGGACCTGCGCCTGCTGGTCACAGGAGGCACCGACTACCACGGGCCCGCGTTCTCGTACAAGGACCTCGGGTCGGTCGCCGTTCCCGCGGAGGCTGTCGAGGCGTTCCTCGCCGCCGGTGCCGCGGCCCGGGGGGCGGATGCACGATGACGCCGGCGCACGAGCCCGCCGCGTTCGAGGTCCGCACGTTCGGGTGCCAGATGAACAAGCACGACTCCGAGCGTCTCTCTGGGCTTCTCATGGCCTCCGGCATGGTCCCGGCGACGGACACCGGGAGCGCGGACGTCATCGTCTTCAACACCTGCTGCGTGCGCGAGAACGCCGACGAGCGCCTCCGAGGCCAGGTGGCCTCGCTCAAGGCGCTCAAGGGGCCTCGCGGGAGCGGCCCGCTGATCGCCGTCGGCGGCTGCATCGGGCAGCGTGACGGCGCCGCGCTGCTGCGCGACCTGCCGCACGTGGACGTGGTGTTCGGCACGCACAACCTCGAGCACCTGCCGGTGCTCATCGACACGGCCTGGCGGACCCGTTCGGCCGCCGTCGAGGTCCTCGACCACGGCGAGTCGTTCGCGAGCGACCTGCCCGGGACGCGCGAGCACCCGTGGCACGCCTGGGTGCCCGTGACCGTGGGCTGCGACAACCACTGCTCATACTGCATCGTGCCGACGGTCCGCGGCCGAGAGCGCTCACGCGCGTTCGAGGACGTGGTGGGGGAGTGCGAGCGGCTCGTCACGGACGGCGTCGTCGAGATCACGCTGCTCGGCCAGAACGTGAACTCGTACGGGCGCGACCGCTACGGCGAGCCGCGCTTCGCGGAGCTGCTGCGTACGGTGGCGGGCACCGGCGTCGAGTGGCTCCGGTTCACGACGAGCCACCCGAAGGACCTGTCCGCCGACACGATCTCGGCGATGGCACAGACCCCGCAGGTCTGCCGTTACCTCCACCTGCCGGTGCAGTCGGGCTCCGACGCCGTCCTGCGCGCGATGAACCGCCGCTACACGAAGGCGTCCTATCTCGCGCTCGTCGACCGCCTCCGGCAGGCGATGCCCGACCTCGCGCTGTCCACCGATGCGATCGTCGGCTTCCCCGGAGAGACCGAGGCCGACTTCCTCGATACCCTCGACGTCTTCTCGATGGTGAGGTTCGACCAGGCGTTCACCTTCATCTACTCGCCGAGGGAGGGCACGCCCGCCGCGTCGATGGACGAACAGGTCCCCCGTGACGTCGCGCAGGAGCGCTTCGACCGTCTCGTCGAGGTCGTCCAGGCGACCGCCCTCGAGCGCAACCTGCCGTACTCGGGGCGCTCCGAGCGCGTTCTGGTGGAGGGCGCCTCCAAGCGCGACCCGCGCGTGCTCGCAGGCCGGACGGCCACGAACAAGGTCGTGCACGCCCCGGTTCCCGAAGGCCGCCGTGCCGAGGACCTCGCCGGTACCTTCGTCACCGTGGACGTCGAAGAGGCCCAGACCTGGTTCCTCGCGGGCCGCATGCGGGGAGAATAGCGTCAGGCGGCCCGACGCGCCGCCGCATGTCCGGGCAGAGGCGTAGGCGGGGGAGGAGATGCACATGACGCGCGAGGCGTTCGGGATCATCGCTCCGCACCCTCCGATCATGGTGCCGGCGGTCGGCGGCGCCGACGCGGACGTCACGGCGGCGTCGGCGGACGCGCTCGCAGTCGCGTCGCGCATGCTCGAGCGCTTCGCTCCCGACACGCTCGTGGTCATGTCGCCGCACGCTCCCGGGGCGAGCAACGCCTTCGCGGTGGAGACCGCCGCGGAGACGAGCGGTTCGCTCCGCCTGTTCGGCGCACCCGGCGCCGCGCTGCGCTTCGCCGGGGACCCGGAGTTCGCCGCCGCGCTCCTCGACGAGCTCGACGAGGCCGGCATCCCCGCCGTCGGCCGGGGTGACATGCCGCGGCTCGACTCGGGCACGCTCGACCACGGCGTCATCGTCCCGATGAGCTTCCTTGCGCCGGACGCGCCATGCCCGGTGCTCGTCCTCGCGCTCTCCGGCCTCGCGCTCGACGCTCACGAGGCCTTCGGACGGGTCGTGTCCGCCGTCGCCGCATCCTTGGGCCGGCGGGTCGCGTTCGTCGCGAGCGGCGACTGCAGCCATCGGCTCACGCACGACGGGCCGTACCCGTACTCGCCGCACGGCGCCGAGCTCGACGACGCTATCCGCAGCGCCGTGGCGGCATCCGACTTCGCCGCGCTGTCGCGCCTCGACCCGGTGATGGTCGAGGAGGGCGGGGAGTGCGGCCTGCGGTCGTTCGTCGCCCTCGGCGGCTTCCTGGGCGAGGTTGCCGAGGCACGCGTGCTCGCGTACGAGGGCCCCTGGGGCATCGGCTACCTCACCGCTGTCGCCGGCACGCCCGGACTTCTCGCGCGCCTCGATCCCACGCCGGACGCGGGGGCCAAAGGCGGCGCCCCGGGTCAGCCCGAGGGCGCGCTGCCCGCGCTCGCGCGCGCAGCCATCGAGGCGCACGTCCGGGGCGGTCGGCCACCGGTGTCGCTTCATCTCGACGACCCCTCACTGCCCCAGCGCGCGGGCGCGTTCGTGAGCCTGCATACGCACGGCGAGCTGCGCGGCTGCATCGGCACCATCGGGCCCACGCGCGCAACGCTGGCCGAGGAGGTCGCGCACAACGCCATCGAGGCGGCGCTGTCGGACCCGCGGTTCCCGCCGCTGGAGCCCAGCGAACTCGCCGACCTCGACGTGAAGGTCGACGTACTGCACGAGGCCGAGCCTTGCTCGTTCGACGACCTCGACCCGCGCACGTACGGGGTCATCGTGACGAGCGGCTGGCGGCGCGGCCTGCTCCTGCCCGACCTCGAGGGCGTCGACACGCCCCGCCAGCAGGTCGACATCGCGCTG
>VAUM01000080.1 GCA_005774595.1 Actinomycetota bacterium | reverse complement strand
CCTCGCGCGCGAGCGTGCGGCCGCGCTCGGCCGCACGCTCGCGCGCGAGGTCCGAGCCGGGGACGCGATCACCGAGGAGGCGCTCATCTGATGCGGCTGCTCGGACTCGTCGCGTGCCGCACCGGCAGCTCTCGGCTGCCCGGGAAGGCGTTCCGCGAGCTCGGCGGCGTGCCGCTGCTCGGCCGCGTGCTGGACCGCGTGACGGCCGGCGTCGCGTTCGGCGAGGTCGTGGTGTGCACCACGGTCGACCCGGCCGACGATGCCATCGAGGAGTACTGCGCGGGCCGCGGCGTGGCGGTGCACCGGGGGCCGGTCGAGGACGTCCTCGGGCGGTTCCTCGGCGCGATGGAGTCGCGCCCCTCCGAGTACGTCGCGCGCATCACCGGCGACAACCCGCTGTCCGACGTGCCGGCGATGCTCGGTGCGCTCGGCCACCTCGAGCGGACCGGCGGCGACTACTCGCGCCCCGACGGCGTGCCGCTCGGGTGCGCGATCGAGGTCGCGCGCGCGGACGCCCTGCGCGAGCTGCACGAGCGCACGCTCGCGCCCGAGCTCACCGAGTACATGACGTGGTTCTTCGAGCTCGCGCCGTTCGTGCGCTGTGAACTGTGGCCGGCGCCCGACGAGGTCCGCTTCCCCGATCTGCGCCTCACCGTCGACCTCGAGAGCGACCTCGCGTTCCTCGAGCGGGTGCTCGCGCACTTCGGCGGCGTCTTCCCGCCGTTGCCCGAGATCGTCGCGTACTGCCGTACTCTTGACGACGCGCCTCGCGTCGCGCGTGACCCGGCGGCCGAGGCGGCCGTCCGCGACCGCATCCGCTTCGCGTGAGGGAAGGACCGCAGATGGAGCGCAGCATCGACATCGGCAACGGCGTGCACCTCGGCGGCGGTGCGCCGTGCGTGGTCCTGCTGGATGCCGGCGTGAACCACAACAACGACATGGACCGCGCCATCGCGCTCATCGACACGGCGGCCGCCGGGGGAGCGTCGGCGATCAAGTTCCAGACCTACACCGCCGAGGAGATCTCCACGAAGACCGCGCCGCGCTACTGGGACCCGAAGCTCGACACCGACGGCGGCGGGTCGCAGTACGACATGTTCAAGAAGGTGGACCACCTGCCCAAGAGCGCGTACGCCGAGATGAAGGCGCACGCCGCCGGGCTCGGTATCGCGTTCTCGTCGTCGCCGTTCGGCATGGAGTCCGCGCGGTTCCTCATCTCACTCGACGTCGACTTCTTCAAGATCGCCTCGGCCGAGCTCATCTACCACGACATGATCCGGGTGTGCGCGGAGACCGGCAAGCCGCTGATCATGTCGACCGGCACCGCGACGATCGGCGAGATCGAGGAGGCCATCCAGGTGTGCCTCGACGCCGGCAACGACCGGATCGCGCTGCAGCACTGCATCCTGAGCTACCCGTGCCGCGACGAGGACGCGAACCTCGCCCGGATGCTGAAGATGAAGCAGTTCTGGCCCGAGTTGCCCGTGGGCTACAGCGACCACACGCTCGGCACGCGCATCCCGCTCGCAGCGGTCGCGATGGGCGCCGTGAGCATCGAGAAGCACTACACGGTCGACAAGTCGCTGCCCGATTCGCCCGACCACGGCCTGTCGCTGTCGGCCGACGAACTGCCCGGCTTCATGGACGACGTGCGCGCGGTCGAGTCGGCGATCGGCGTCTACGCCAACGGTCACTACCCGGCCGAGGAGAAGGCGTGGTTGTACGCGCGCAAGTCGCTGACCGCGGCGGTCGACATCTGCGCCGGCGAGGTCATCACCGCCGACAAGCTCGCCGTGAAGCGGCCGGGCACCGGGATCTACGCGCGTCACGCCGACGTGGTCGTCGGCCGCACGGCGAAGGCCGACATCCCCGCCGACACGACGATCACTTGGGACATGGTGTAGGGAGCTTTCGTGAAGGCCACGGTCGTCATGTGCTCGTATGGGTACGCGCGCTGGATCGCCGAGGCGGTCGACAGCGTGCTGGACCAGGACCCGCCCGCCGGCGGGTTCGAGCTCGTGATCGTGCACCGCCCGAGCGGCGACGGGACCGAGGAGGTCCTCGCGCGGTACGCCGGCGACCAGCGGGTGCGCGTGCTGGCGCAGTCGGGGACCGGGTTGCCGCAGGCCGCCAACCAGGGGCTTGCCGCGGCTGCGGGCGACTACGTGATGCGCCTCGACGCGGACGATGTGCTGCTCCCCGGCACGCTGCACGCCGAGTGCGGCGCGCTCGACGCGCATCCTGGGATCGGCTTCGTCTACGGCGATGCGGTCTACCTGTTCGAGGACACCGGGCGGCGGGCGCGCAAGCCGCTGCCGCCCTACGACCCGGACGAGCTCGCGTCGCGTGGCGAGTTCCTCACCGGCGCGACCACGTGGCGCCGCGACGTGCTCGAGTCGCTCGGCGGGTTCGACGAGTCGCTGCCGACGCTCGAGGGCTACGACCTTTCGCTGCGTATGCTGGACGCCGGCGTGATGGGGATCCACCTCGACATGCCCGCCTTCGAGTACCGCATCCATGGCGCCTCGATGAGCGACGAGACCGAACTGGTGCGCACCACCGCCGAGGCGATCGCCGCGCGGCACGGCCGGGTCTACGAGCGCAACGCCAACCACCCGCGGGAGTATCCGTCGTGAGCACCGGGCGCATCGCGGTGGTGATGGCGGGCGGCGAGGGCGTGCGGCTGCGCCCGCTGACGTACGGCATCCCGAAGCCGCTGCTGCCGGTCGGGCCGTACACGGTGCTCGAACACCTCGTGACGCGGCTGGCCTCACAGGGCTTCTCGCGTATCCACGTGCTCGCGAGCTACCGCTTCGAGAAGTTCGCCGAGGCGGTCGCACCCTACGCGGAGCGCTACGGGATCGCCGTCGACCTCAGTCGCGAAGAGGTCCGGCTCGGCACCATGGGCGGGCTGCACGCGCTCGCCGCCGAGCTCGCCGCGCCGTTCCTGCTGGTCAACGCGGACCTCGTGCTCGAGGCGGACTTCGCGGCGATGCTGGATGCGCACGCGCGCTCGGGCGCCGATCTCACCGTCGGAGTGAAGCCGTACACCGACACCGTGCCGTACGGGGTGATCACCGTTGACGACGCGGGCCGGCTTCTGCGCATCGACGAGAAGCCCTCGCGCGTGCAGCTGGTCGCGGTAGGCGCGTACGCCGTCTCGCCGGGGGTGCTCGGACTGCTCGATGGCGCCGCCGCCGACGTTCCGGACGTCATCGCGCGCCTGCTCGCGGAAGGCAGGCCGGTCGGCACGCACGAGCTGGACGGCATGTGGCTCGACGTCGGCCAGGCCGACGACTACGAGCGCGCGGCGGCGCTGCTCGACGACGTGGAGCGTGAGTTCGAGTGAGCGGGAAGGCGTGCCATGTACGAGGGTAGGCGCGTGCTCACACTCGTCCCGGCCCGCGGGCGATGCGACGGCATCGACCACATGAACATGCGCGAGCTCGGCGGGCATCCGCTCCTGCGCTACACCCTGCGGGTCGCGGCGCAGCTTCCCTTCGTCGACCGGCTGTTCGTCTCGACCGAGAACGAGCGCATCGCCGCGTACGCGCGCGAGCATGGCGTGGACGTCCCCGCTCTGCGCAGTGAGGCGCTGTCCGAGCCCGACGTGGTGATGGAGGACATCGTCGCCGAGGCGCTCGCGCGGTTCGCCGAGTCGGGCGAGGAGTTCGACCTGGTGCTGGTGCTGTACCCGAACGCCCCGTTCAAGCGCCCGGAGGCCATCGCGCGGGCGATGGCGCTCGCGCTGTCCTGCGACTTCGTCGTGCCGCTGTACGGCCATCGCGACTATCTCTGGGAGGTCGACGGCGACCGCGCGCGGCTCGCGGGAGACGCCGAGCGCACGAGCCGCGAGGCCGCGACCGTCAAGCACGAGGAGCGCGGCGGCATCTACGTCTACAATCTGGCGAGCGGCCGGTGGGCGGACCCCGACACCCGCGAGACCGGGTTCGTCGAGGTCGGCTTCCACGAGTCGCGGATGGTGAACACCGTGTACGACCTGCTCATGTTCGAGCGGCTCGCCCGGCTGCCGGGCTCGCTCGTCGACGACCTGCTGACCTGCGACTGACCGCGTCGAAGGGGACGAGATGACCGACGTCGTGATCCTGTGCGGAGGCAAGGGCACGCGCCTTGCCGAGGAGACCGGCCTGCGGCCGAAGCCGATGGTCGAGGTGGGCGGCATGCCGCTGCTCTGGCACATCATGAAGCACTACGCCGCAGCCGGTCACACCCGCTTCGTCCTCGCGCTCGGGTACAAGGGTGACTACATCAAGTCGTGGTTCCTCCACTACCGGATGGCCGGATCCGATCTCACCATCACGCTCGACCCCAAGGTCGAGCCCGTGGTGCACGGCGGGGCCGCCGAGCCGTGGGAGGTCGTGCTCGTCGACACCGGCGAGGAGTCGCTGAAGGGCGCCCGCATCAAGCGGCTCGCGAGCCACCTCACCGGTGACCGCTTCCACGTCACCTACGGCGACGGGGTCGGCGACGTCGACATCGCCGCCCTCGAGGCCTCGCACGTCGCGAGCGGCGCGACGGGCACCATCACCGGCGTGCGCCCGCCGTCCAGGTTCGGTGAGCTCGCGATCGAGGGCGACCGCGTGGTCCGCTTCGAGGAGAAGCCCCAGCTCGCCGAGGGCGGTTCCTACATCAACGGCGGCTTCATGGTCTTCGAGCGCGCCTTCCTCGACCGCCTGACGACCGATGAGTCGTGCGACCTGGAGTTCGGCGCGCTGCAGGACCTCGCCGCCGACGGTGGGCTGGGGGTCTGGCGTCACGACGGGTTCTGGCAGTGCATGGACACCGTGCGCGACCGCGACTACCTCGAGCGCAGGTGGGCCGCCGGCGACGCGCCGTGGAAGACGTGGGAGTGACGCCGCGTGGCTGACACGGTCTTCGAGCGGGACCTCGTTGCGATCCGAGAGGCGCTGACACCGGAGCAGGCGGCGCGCTTCGGCGGCTCCTCTGTGCTCGTCACGGGCTGCGCCGGGTTCCTCGGGTTCTACATCACCTCGTTCCTGGCGCGCTATGCGACGGAGTTGGGCATCGAACGGATCGTGGGGACCGACACGTTCCTGCTCGCGCGGCCGGCGTGGCTCGATGAGCTCGCGAAGCTGCCGCACGTCGAGATCGTCGCCCACGATATCGCGCATGACGCGATCGGTGACATCCCGCACGCGCGCGACGTCGACCTGGTGCTGCACATGGCGTCGATCGCCAGCCCGGTCTTCTACCGCAAGCACCCCGTCGTCACCATGGAGGCGAACGTCTGGGGCCTGCGCCGCCTGCTCGACTTCTACGGCGAGGGGGGCCTGCGCGGACTCGTCTTCTTCTCGTCCTCCGAGATCTACGGAGACCCGACCCCCGATGCGATCCCCACGCCCGAGGGGTATCGCGGGCTCGTCTCATGCACGGGCCCGCGCGCCTGCTACGACGAGGCGAAGCGCTTCGGCGAGACGATGTGCTGGGTGTACGCGCAGGAGTACGGGCTGCCCGTGACCGCCGTGCGCCCGTTCAACAACTACGGCCCCGGGATGCGCTTGGACGACCGGCGCGCGCCCGCGGACTTCGCCAAGGCGGTGGTCGAGGGCCGCGACATCGTCCTGCTCTCGGACGGCACCCCGACGCGGACCTTCTGCTACGTGGCGGACGCGGTCGCCGGCTACGTCAAGGCGCTCGTCCACGGCTCGTACGACGCGTTCAACATCGGCGTGGAGCGGCCCGAGATCACGATGCGGCAGCTCGCCGATACGTACGTCGCGGCAGGGGCCGAGGTGTTCGGCTACACGGGCGTCGTGCGTTTCGAGGCGCCGGACGAGGCCGCGTACCTCACGCACAACCCGCAGCGCCGCTGCCCGGACATCAGCCACGCGCGCGAGATGCTCGGGTACGACCCGCGCGTCGAGGTCGACGAGGGCGTCGGGCGCTTCCTGCGCTTCCTTCGCGAGACAGGGGCACGCGCATGAGCAAGGTCGCCGTCATAGGGCTCGGGTTCGTCGGGCTGACCACGGCGCTCGGCTTCGCGGCCAAGGGCCACGAGGTCGCGGGTGTCGAGTCGGGCGAGCGGCGCAGAGCCGATCTCGAGGCAGGGCGCGTGCCGTTCCACGAGCCGGGCCTGGCCGAGGCGCTCGCCGACTGCCTCGGCGACACGTTCGCCGTCACCGGCGACCTCGCGGGCGCCGTGCGCGGCGCGGACGCGGTGTTCGTGTGCGTGGGCACGCCGTCCGGCGACGACGGCGCCGCGGACCTCACGCACCTCGATGCGGCGGTGGCACAGGTGCTCGACGCCGTGCGCGACGAGGCGGTCAAGCCGGTGCTCGTCGTGAAGTCCACCGTGCCGCCGGGCACCACCGCCGGCCACGTCGCCGGGCTCGTCGCCGGTACCGGCGTGCCGGTGGCGGCGAACCCCGAGTTCCTGCGCGAGGGAGTGGCCTGGGACGACTTCATGCACCCGGACCGCATCGTCATCGGGTGCGAGGATCCGCGCGCCGCCGAGGTGCTCCAGCGGCTGTACGACGCGTTCGACGCCGACGTGTGCGTGGTATCGCTCACCACCGCCGAGTTCATCAAGTACCTCTCGAACACCCTGCTCGCGACGTTGGTCAGCTACGCCAACGAGATGTCGATGATCGCAGACGGGCTCGGGGACGTGGACGTGCCGGCCGCCTTCCGCATCCTGCACCGCGACAGGCGCTGGAGCGGGCATCCGGCCGCGATGGCGTCGTACGCGTACCCGGGCGCCGGCTTCGGCGGCTACTGCCTGCCGAAAGACACCGCCGCGCTCGCCGCGCGCGCCCGCATGCTCGGCGTCGAGCCGCGCATCCTCGACGGGGTGCTCGCGGTCAACGTCGCGATCGCCGAGCACGTCGCGGACCGGATCGCCGAGGCGGCCGGCGGCGGCGTGGTCTCGCTGCTCGGGCTGGCGTTCAAGCCCGGCAGCGACGACGTGCGCGAGGCGCCCACGGCCGCGGTCGTGCGCGCGCTGGCCGCGCGCGGCGTGGCGCGCCTGCTCGCGTACGACCCGATGGCGGC